>CAMGCN010000052.1 GCA_946040935.1 uncultured Clostridia bacterium
GGTAAAAAGCGAGGACATTCCCTCGTTTGCCTCATATATACACACAGAGGCGTCTCGGCTTGTAGCGCTTATCGAGGATATAATACGTCTTTCACGACTCGATGAAAAGGACGAAATGCCAAAAGAACAGCTCGACCTTTATGAGCTCGTTTGCGAGGAAGCTGAAAGCTTATCGCACGCCGCGAAAGAACGGCATGTCACTATCAAGACAGAGGGAGAGCATGCAACAGTTACAGGTGTAAAACAGCTATTGCATGAAATTGTATATAACCTGTGTGAAAACGCCGTAAAATACAACAAAGAGGGCGGAAGCGTCACCATCTCGGTCAAAAAAGAAGATGAGCACACCGTTCTTTCTGTTTCGGACACGGGAATAGGGATACCGCCCGAGCATCAATCGCGGGTATTTGAGCGGTTTTATCGGGTAGATAAAAGCCACTCTAAAGAAACCGGCGGCACGGGACTCGGCCTTTCGATAGTAAAGCACGCGGTTGAGTATATGGGCGGTGAAATCAACCTTGAAAGCGGCGAAGATATCGGAACTACCGTAACAATAAGATTATAAAACTCCCTGCGTTTACTGATAATTCAAAGCGGTGAAACGCTCGGCTTTTACAAAATCTTATAAAACAGTGAAAAACTCTTGTGCGTTTGTCCAAGCGTTCTTAAGAACGCTTGGGCAGTTTTATTTCCGCCGCACGCGAGCTTTTTCGCTCGCAGTGATACTTGTCATTCGACAAGCTTATTACAAGCGTTATTGCCTGCGGCAGTTTATGGGCGAATAAAATGTAACTGAAAGCACGGATTCAATATCTCTTTCCGAAAGGAAAATATAACTCCAAGTGTCAGCTTTGAATATTACTATACAAAAATACTACCCGAAAAAGAGTTTTTCTCTTATTCGGGTAGCTTTGTCTTATAAATACGTACTGAACAAAGCGGTTTTCAACTGAAAATGTCCACCGCAGGCTTTATATTGCAAGCCGCTTATCACTCTCGCTTTTCCGAGGTGACAAAAAGATTTTTTACGGTTTTATTCGGGATTATCTGTTTTGAAGCGTTTAAGTATAGACGCCATTTGTGCCCGCGTCGCGCCCGTGCGCGGCGACAGCACCGTTTCGCTCATGCCGGTGATATATCCCTTTGCATTCGCCCAGGAAAGCGCCGGTTTAGCATAATCGCTCGATGACTTATAATCGCTGAATTTTTCCATAGAGTCGCTTTTTGCGCTTACATCATAACCCTTATACAAAGCGTAACGGTATAATATCGACGCGAACTGTTCGCGTGTTATACTTTCATTCGGAGCGAATTCTGTTTCAGTCTTTCCCGCAACGATTTTATTCTCGTAAGCCCATTTTACGGCGTCGGTATACCACTCGCCTTCAGGCACGTCGTCAAACGGATTTTCACCCGAAATCTCAACATCTTTTTCATTATTGTAAAGCACTTTTACAAGCATGGCACGCGAGGAAGCAAGCTCGGGTGAGAATGTTGTTTTTGATGTTCCCGACATAAGAGAGTTGTCGCAGACATAGTCAACCGCGCTGTTATACCATTTGCCCGGCTTAACATCCGAGAAACGTCCGGTATCTATACGGAATACCGTACCGAGGGTAGGACGAGCCTCTGCCGTGTTCTGCCCGCCTGTACCCGCATAAATATACCCGTCCGACAGGCAGAAGGAACTCACGGGAGAGGAAAACTCAAAGGAACAAACCTCACGGAAATTCTCAAGGTCGTATGTCGAGTAAATCTTGTTTACATATGCCTTGGCGCTGTCGTCGTATTTGTAAAAGGAAATATACAAAAGTCCCCCGGCCACACGCGCACAGGTCGCCGTTCCGAACTGTGACGACGTTGAAACAGTATATGACTTCAAATCATCTGACATTATAAACGGGTAGTTTTTGACGAAAATCAATTTATCGTTGAAAATCACCTTGAATCCGGTCGCAAAGCCGTCTCTCAGCATGTTATAGGGACAGTCGCCGCAATAAAAGTCAAAAACTCTTTCTTCCTTATTCCAAATATACAGTCCCGAAAACTTACTGTTGAGTGAATTACATAAAGCTGTTCCTGCGGAAGTTTCACAATAGGCAACCCATGTGGCATAGACGTTTCCCTTATACTCAAAAACATTGTATGTACGGCAGTATATCTCCTTTGGATATTTGCCGCCGTCAGTTACATCAGAATCTACGAGAACATGCCCGTCACGGCGGAAAGGAACATTTACAAAGGTTTCGCCTCCGTCATATGATACCGCCATAGAGTCGCAGTCTCCGTCATTTGTGCCCAGCCCTGCAAAAACCGTTCCGTCATAGCTTTGAAGTAAATCAAAGTTGTGCATTACAAAGTTAGGCAGGACATGCTTTGTGGCCCACTTTTTTGTCTCTCTGTTAGTCGCCGCAATAAAAGTCAAAAACTCTTTCTTCCTTATTCCAAATATACAGTCCCGAAAACTTACTGTTGAGTGAATTACATAAAGCTGTTCCTGCGGAAGTTTCACAATAGGCAACCCATGTGGCATAGACGTTTCCCTTATACTCAAAAACATTGTATGTACGGCAGTATATCTCCTTTGGATATTTGCCGCCGTCAGTTACATCAGAATCTACGAGAACATGCCCGTCACGGCGGAAAGGAACATTTACAAAGGTTTCGCCTCCGTCATATGATACCGCCATAGAGTCGCAGTCTCCGTCATTTGTGCCCAGCCCTGCAAAAACCGTTCCGTCATAGCTTTGAAGTAAATCAAAGTTGTGCATTACAAAGTTAGGCAGGACATGCTTTGTGGCCCACTTTTTTGTCTCTCTGTTATATCTGAAATAGTTTTCGTATTGACTGGTGCCCATAGCGTCCATGCCGACGAAGCACAGGTCTCCGTCTATCAGGCGAAAACGGTTTATCGCCTCTTCCGGGACATTTTTCTCCATGTCCCATTTGCCGCTCGAGGGGAGATAACACCATATATTGCTCCTTCCGTAATGGCTTCCCGAGTTTGTGTTATAATCTCCGCTTCCGATATATATTCTTCCCTCGTAAGCCGTAATATCCCAAACCGAACGGGCATAGTCATAGCCGCCGCCGACAGTGATAATCTTGGATGTAGGTATGCCGAGGTTGGTTATCTTACAGTTTACAGCGTTATATCCATCCTCCGCTTTTGCAAATACAAATAACGACGCGCACATGACAATTACAAGTATTAACGATAAAAACCTTTTCATATTATTATCCTTTCAGATTCGCCGTTTTTATCACTGATTCTGTTATCAACTTTTTAAATAGAGGCGCAACTCTTGCGGCGCTTTCGGACACTTCCTTATGACTGAGCGGAGCGTCCGTTATCCCACAGGCTAAATTTGTTATACAGGAAATTCCGCATACCTTAAAGCCGCAGTGAACTGCCGCTATCGCTTCGCACGCAGTGCTCATTCCCACCGCGTCGCCGCCGAGGAGTCTGCACATTTTCACCTCCTGCGGACTTTCGTAATTCGGACCCGAAAGCTGTACATATACACCCTCTCGCAGAGGAATACCGAGCTCTTTTGCAACATCTTTCACCGTCGAGCTCAATCGTTTATCGTATATCTCGCTCATGTCGGGAAACCTCACACCCAGCTCGCAGACATTCTCCCCGATAAGAGGGGACGGCAGAAAGTTTGAAATCTGGTCGCGGATAAGCATAAAGTCGCCTGCCGCAAACGACGGATTTACTCCGCCTGCCGCATTGGTAAGGAAAAGAATTTTTCCGCCCATCATTCTCATAAGACGAATAGGCAAAACCACATCGCGCATTGAATATCCCTCGTAATAATGAACACGTCCCTGCATTATCACGACAGGTATTTTCCCGATATATCCGAAAATAAACCGTCCCTTGTGTCCGCTGACCGTAGGAATGGGAAAACCGTCGATATCGTGATAATCAACCTCACACGCTATGTCAATTTCATCTGCAAGCGCACCCAGCCCCGAACCCAAAACTATAGCGGTCTTGGGCACAAAGTCTGTTTTTTCCCTGATACATGAAAGACACTTCTTCAAGCGTTCATATTCGGCACTCATCAAAATCTCCCTTTTCTATTCTGTATCATATTATACCAAATTGGATTTTTTCCGTCAATATACTTATGACACAAAGATAGTTATAATAAGCCTGAAAGCTGAAAAGGCGTCGCCTTAAAGCGACGCCTTTAGCTGTTTCTGCGAAAAAAACCGTACCTGTATGTAAGAAAAACTAAAAGCGATACTTCGGATTTTAAGCTTCAAAATCAATACTCGAGTTAAATAATAAATTTATCTTCCTCTTCAAGTCCGAGCATATCAACAGCCCTTTCAAAAATCATTTTCGCCTTATCAAAACTGCTCGGATGATGCGCGTCACTCCCGAGATAGAACTTGCATCCGCATTCTTTTGCAATTCTATACGGTCTTAAAACAATGTCCGCTTCATCATCTTTGAATTTCATATCGTCCGCATTAAGTTCTATGCCGACGCCAACCTTCGCCGCTTTTTCAAAAAGCCCTTTCATCTCGTCAGCGGGCAACAAATTGATAACTTCTAAATATTCCTCTCTTGTCGGCGCTATCAAACCGCAGGTCAGATGGGCAATTCCGGTTTTATGAAACGGCAGGTCCATATTAAGCACTGCGTCAAGTCGTTTTATCCACGCTTTCGCCCTGCTTTGGGCATTTTTTGAATCCTCTTCCGATAATGTATATCCGCTCATATGAAAATGGGTTGTCGGAATAATCATAAAATCAAATAAATCAAATCTTTCCTTTGACACGCCTAAAGTCAAAAAACGATCAAGCTCGGTCTCGCAGCCAAATAAAAATCTGACATTTTCAGAGCGCGGCAAGGGCCTTGCCATACTGATATGAGAGAAATCCTGCTTTGCATACCACCCTGACGCGCCGTCAACGGTTTCGTCCCAAAAATGATTAGTCAAACATATCGTCTTCAGTCCGTTTTCTTTGGCATATTCAAGAATACGCTCGTTCGTCTGTTCAGGATCGCTTGAGCATAGGGATAATTGAGAATGTATATGCAAATCATTGTCAACAATATATTTCATATGTATAACCTCCTTTGATTGTATCTTTTTTATACTGTTTGAAGCGCGGGAAAATGCTGCTTCAAACTACCCTGCGGTGAAATAGTTTTGAGATGATTTTTTTGGAGCGCTGATGTATTCGCATACATCAAGCGACATGTCAGGATTTGTTGGTTTCTTTTTTCTTTCCGAACAAATATTCCTCCAATATTTTATATGCGGCATTACGCTTTTCATGTTCTTTTTTATCGTTGTATCGCTCTGCAACGGCGTTTTACTTTGATTGCAACATGGAATTCATTTTTTCGGTGGCCTCGGAAATATCGGTAATTCCCTCTCGCAACAAATCCTCATCAGATTTTCCCATAAAGCTAACCCCATCGCACAGCGCGTCTCTGAAATCAAAGAAGGGTTTCATCTGATTTCGATATAAGACGTGTAATTCTTTTGCCGCATTTAACGCTTGATCACAACGACCGTCAAAGTCAATTTGCCTGTAAGAAGACTGAACGGACGAGCTATAGAAATTTAAGATTTCCCGTATCTCCTTCAGCCCGGATACCGAATCTACAAATCCCGAATGCTGAAAAGGATAAAATGCAATTTTCTCTTCAAGTAAAATCAAATCCTTATAATAGGACAACAAATCGCTGTATTTCGCGTTATGATATCCGATCCCAAACTGCAGTAACGCAATCAGACATCCGGTTAAAATGCAAATGGAAAGATTATTTAATATGGCATAGACTGTCTTATCTATATTTGTCACCTGCAAATATGAAAATATGACTGTTATTAAGAAAAATGCGATTGATATCACTGTCATCCAATTCCGCATATGTCTATGGTATCTCATCAGCAACTCACCTTTCTTTTTCGCTATGATATAAATTCCGATATAATTTATGTTAAGCCATAAGTCCCATACTCTGATACAAGATACAGCCGATAAGCACATTTTGAAATCTTCTAACGACCTTTATTCCGAGCGAATGAAAATTTTCAAAAGTATTTTATAATAATTCTCCGCAAACTGCCGCCTTCAATAAACGAAATAACCTGCACTACATTGTGATTACTTTGACAGTACACTCAAACTTGCTTTGTACAGGGCTTTGCTTACACCCCAATGCCAATATCATAATTCATCATACGGGTCGTTATTTTCCGAATACAGTTCGTCATATCTTTCACGGATTTCATCAAATTGAGAATCATTTATCAATTCAACAACACCGGCATATGATTTTTCATACATCTTTTTGCCGTTAGCAAGTTCCATTCTATATCCCTTTTCGGCGTGCTTTAAGAATTGATATGCGGCGTCTATATCTGTATATAAATTACCTTTCAAAGATAATTCACGCCCCAAAGCATAACATAAACTCGGATATTTCTGTAAAGAATCGCAAAATGCAATCGTAACATTTTCCCAATCATCATGAATTATAAAACTTGCCGCCATACGATAATAATAAACGGACATTTCAATATCCTTTAACCCCCATTTATCACTTCCGTATATGTCTCCAAGCTTATATGCGGCGTCAATATCCTGATTCATTGATGCAACCTTGAAATAAGCAATGGCAAGAGATAAATTTGGTTCAATTTCTCTTCCGTACAGATAACAATATCCTAAATTTGATATTGCTTGAGTATTCCCCATAGCAGCAGC
>CAMGCN010000053.1 GCA_946040935.1 uncultured Clostridia bacterium
GTTTTCTATAAGCTCGGCTCTGCCCATTATTGAGTGAAGGGGTGTTTTTAATTCATGGGAAACATTGGCGGTAAATTCGCGTCTGTTCCTTTCGGCAAAGCATTTTTCGGTTATGTCGAAAATCAAAAGAACTACGCCGTGATTTTCTTTTCCGCGGCAGATAGGACTGGCGTTAAGCTGATATTCTCTTCCGTCTCTGCATACTTCGCACTGGGCGCCGCCTTCCTTTTCGGCGCGGGAGGGAAGGCACTGAATTTCTTTATCTTTTTCAATAAAACAAAAGCTCTTTCCTACATATTCACCGTTACCCGAAAGAAATTTTTCGGCGGCGGGATTTATACTTAAGATAACGCCGTCTCCGTTAAGGAGAACTAAACCCTCGTTCATATTCTCTATTACCGCGTAAAACTCGTTTTTTCTTGCCGCGAGCTCGGAGATCTGCGAATTGATTTGATTTTGCAGGTCCTCGATATGGTGGAGAACCGGAGTGAACTCCTCATAAACTTTGTTTTCGAGGGGATGCTCGAAATCGAGCGTGGCGAGAGGTTCGACAATTCTGCGCGAAAGTCTGCCTGCAAGAAGAAGCGACAGTATCAGCGCGAAAAGTATTATCAGGGCAATAGGCTGCGCCATACTGACAAAGAGAGAGAGGACAGAGGCTTTATTTTCGGAAACTCGAAGCACTGTGCCGTCGGAAAGCTTTTGTGCAAAGTAATACATTTTTTCCGTGAAAGTGGAGGAAAAGCGAGAACTCTCACCGAAACCGTCTTCCAAAGCTTCTTTGACTTCTTCGCGATCAAGATGATTTTCCATTACTTGCGCGTCTTTTTCCGAATCAAAAAGAACGCTCCCGTCAGATGCAATCCATGTCAGGCGCACATCGGATTTTAATGAGGAGAGATATTCAACACCTCCGCTTTGAACGCCGTTTGCCGCGAGGGAAAGTTCTTCTTTCAGTTGGTTTTTCTGTACGATTGTAAAATAGTCGTACAAAAATCCCATTGTTATAAAAACGCATGCGATGAGAACTGTCATCGCCGTGAAAAAAACAGAACGAAATATTTTTTTGGTCATTTGTTTTCCTCTATTCTATATCCGACTCCGCGAACTGTTTCTATCATGCCGCCGCACTCGCCGAGCTTTTGACGAAGCGTTTTTACATGCATATCGACGGTTCGGGTTTCTCCCACGTAGTTACTGCCCCATACTTCGGCAAACAGCATATCCCGTGTAAAGACAACTCCGGGGCGTGAAAGAAACAAACGAAGAATTTCAAATTCCTTAAATGTCAGCTCTACTCGTTTTCCCTCTGCGTCGACGGTATGAGCGTCTATATCCAAAGATATACCGCCCACAGTGAGAATCCGCGTTTGAGTTTTACAGCGGCGTAAAACCGCCTTAACTCTCGATACCATTTCCATCATGCCGAAAGGCTTGACGAGATAGTCGTCGGCTCCTAAATCGAGTCCCTGTATTTTGTCATACTCGGCGCCCTTTGCCGTGGCCATGATTACGGGGATTTTATCGGTGCCTGAAGACGCCTTCAGCTTTTTAAGTATCTCGATGCCGTCCTCTATCGGCAGCATTATATCAAGAATTATAAGCTCGGGCTTTTCCTGTTTCAGCGCCTCAAAAAAGGGCGCTCCGCTCTCAAATCCCACAGCGTCGAAACCCGTGGATTTGAGAGTGTATATCTCCATATCGCGTATGCCCGCGTCGTCCTCAACACAATAAATCATACTTCTCTCCTTTGAAAAACAGAAGTTATCCGAATCTGCCGGTTACATAGTCACTCGTTCTCTTGTCGTCGGGGTTTTCAAATATTTTTTTCGTTTCTCCGTACTCGACAAGCTCACCCATAAGAAAGAACGCGGTGTTGTCTGATATTCTGCGCGCCTGCTGCATGTTATGGGTTACCGTGATTATAGTATAATCCTTTTTTAACTTAATTGCAAGTTCTTCGATTTTAGATGTTGAAATAGGATCGAGCGCGGATGTCGGCTCGTCCATTAAAATGACATCGGGATTCACCGCCAGCGCACGTGCGATGCATAATCTCTGCTGTTGTCCGCCCGATAGACCGAGCGCATTATTTTTGAGCCGATCTTTGACCTCGTCCCATATTGCCGCTTCTTTGAGTGATTTTTCCACTATTTCGTCAAGGATTTCTTTTTTTCTGATTCCGTGTGTTCTCGGACCGTATGCGACATTGTTGTATATACTCATGGGGAAGGGGTTTGGCTTTTGAAAGACCATGCCTATCTCCCGCCGCAGGACGCTGACGTCGGTTCCGGGGGAATATATATCCTCGCCTCTGTATTTCACCTCACCCGTTATTTTTATGTCGGGAACTAGGTCGTTCATTCTGTTCAGAGTTTTTAAGAATGTGGATTTTCCGCATCCCGAAGGGCCTATAAGCGCGCAAATGGAATTTTCCCTTATGTCCATATTTATATTTTTGAGCGCCTGAGTGTCGGGATACCACAGACACAGGTCTTTTACCGTGATAATATTCAACCTTTTTTCCTCCCGGTTATAAGTGAAGCGCACAGATTAATCAACGATGTGAGTATTATCAGAATTGCGGCGATGGCATACGCTATGCCGAATTCTCCCTCTTCCTTTGCATAGACATAGAGCGCGACAGTGAGTGTTGCTCCCGGGCTCGTGAGTCCGTCTATCATGCCGTTTACCTTGTGTGCAAAGCCTGCGGTGAAGAGAAGGGCAGCCGATTCTCCGATTATTCTTCCGACACAGAGTATGCACCCTGTGACTATTCCGTCTACACAGCAGGGGAGAACTACCGTACGTATAACTCTCCATTTTCCGGCTCCCAAAGCAAACGCGCCCTCGCGGTAGCTCTGCGGAACACTTTTCAGGCTCTCTCGTGTTGTTTGCATTACCGTCGGCAGATTCATTATAACGAGGGTTAAAGCGCCTGCGATAAGTGATGTTTTCATTCCGAAAAAATCGCAGAAAAGAAGCATGCCGACAAGTCCGAAAATTACCGACGGTATGCCCGAGAGCGTCTGGGCCGTGTACTCGATAATCCTCGCTATTCTTTTGCTTTTTGCGTATTCGGTCAGATATACCGCCGCGCCGACTCCGAGCGGCAGAACTATTATCAAGGTTGCGATAATTATATATACCGTGTTTAATATATCAGGCAAAATTCCGATTTTGTCCGAGATATAGCTGGGACTTGATAATAATAAATCTGCGCTGATGTTGCCCACTCCGCGCACAGCCACGCAAACGATGATAAAGACGATGCACGACAGTGTGAGTGCTGCGGAAATGTACATCAGCGCTTTTATTACGGCCGAATGTAATTTTCTTTTTACGGAAATTTTCCTTGTCATTTTTTACTCCGTCCGAGAAAGAAATTAAGAGTGGCATTTATAATCATAATGAAGATAAATAGTATAAGCGCGATTGAAAACAACGCCTGACGTCCCAACCCCGTGGCATACGACATCTCGCTCGCTATTGCCGTAGTGAGAAATCGTACACTTTGAAAGATGGAGGGCATGTTAGCCGCGTTTCCCGATACCATCATGACTGCCGTGGCTTCACCTATGGCCCTGCCTACGCCCAGAACGGCGGACGCGGTAATACCGCTTCTCGCGGCAGGCACCGAAACGCGCAGGTATGTCTCAATGGGGGTTGCGCCGAGAGCGAGGGATGCGTCCTCGTACTCTTTCGGCACAGCATCGAGCGCGTTTAACGACACTTTTATTACCGAGGGAAGTATCATTACCGCGAGTACGATTATTGCCGCGAAAAGTCCCGAGCCGTCTGGTATACCGAAGAAGCTTCTTATCGCCGGCACGAGCACGCTCATGCCGATAAGTCCGAAAACTACCGACGGTATGCCCGACAGCAGACCGACTGCTCCCTCTATTACAGTTCTTATTTTGTGCGGCGCGACCTTGGACAGATACAGCGAGCACATAAATCCGACGGGCACTCCTATCGCCACGGCGCCTGCCGTGCCGTAAATACTTGTCAGTATAAAGGGAAGTATCCCGTATTCTCCGCTCGACGGCGACCATTCCTTTCCGAAAAGGAAGGACGTAAGACCGATTTCGCGTATTGCGGGAGTTCCCGAGGCGATGAGATATACTGTAATCAGGACTACGCACAGAGCGCTTGTAAGTCCGGTTAAGAAGAATGCCGCATATATTGCTTTTTCACAAAGTCCCTTTGCTTTGCGGGCACTTTTTCTTTTGGTTTCGATTTTTACAGTGGCGCTCTTTGCGTGATTTACGGATTCGTTTGTCAATTTACAGCTACCGCTCCTGCGTCAGATATGATTTTTGCCGCATCAGAGGATGTTGCGAAGTCGAAGAAGTCCTGTGCCGCTTTGGAAAGCGTCTTGCCGCTCTTTGTTACGAGTACGAAGGGACGCTGTATCTTATAGCTTCCGTCCTTTACCGTTTCTTCGCTTGCGCTTACACCGTTTACCGATATAGCTTTGACAGTTTCTCCGACTGACGCGAGAGACGCATATCCGATAGCGTCGGGGTTTCCTGATACCGCCGTTATGACATCGCCCGTTGAGGTGAGTTCCTGACGGTATTTGCACTCTTTTTCCGTTTTTGTAATAGACTCAAAACCGTCGCGGGTTCCGCTTCCTTCCTCTCTGCCGATGAGCACTATCTGTGCGTCATTTCCGCCGACCTCTTTCCAGTTGGTTATCTCGCCTTTGTATATTTTTGCGATTGTTTCCATATCGAGGTCGTTTACGCTGTTTTCTTTATTTACGATAACTGCGATGCCGTCGAGGGCGAGAACTGTTTCTTTAAGTCCCTTTGCCTTTTCCTCGTCTTTGAGGTGACGGCTGGAAAGACCGATATCGCATCTGTCCTCGGATACGGCGGTTATACCTGTTCCCGAACCTGTGGGATTGTATGTGAAGGATACTCCCTCGTTCTTCTGTTCAAAAGCTTCTCCCAAAGCGCCGATGACCTTTTCCATCGATGTTGAGCCGTCGGTCGATACCGACGCTGCTTCTTCTTTTTTTCCGCAACCTACAAGCGCAGTTGCCGCAATAATCAAGGTAAATACAAGACACAATATTTTTTTCATAACTAAATCTCCTTTTTGTCTTTTTTCCTTTGTGATTATAGGATAATCCCGTATTGTAAAAAGAAAAAGGGCTGTTATGTCAAATCTGTGTAAAAAGATAGGAGAGGTATTAAGAAGAGAAAAACAAAACGCTTTCTCGGTAATCATTTTTATATAGTTATATTCCAAGCTGATGCTTTGAGTGATATTTTCCTATCGGAAGGTGATATTGAATTCCCGTGATTTCAGCGATATTTTACTCGCCCTTAAACTGCCGCAGGCAATCACTTGTCGAAAGGCAAATATCACAGCGAAGCAATAAAGCTCGCGTGACGCGCGAATAAAACTGCCCAAGTGTTCTTCAGAACGCTTGGGCAATAACTTTTTTTATTTCATTATCTCTTTTAATGTTTCGCCGATGATTTTAATTCCTTCTTCGGCTTTTTCCTCCGAGACTGTTGAGTAGTTCAGACGAAACGCCGAGCTCGGCTTTGACATATCGCACATGAATGTGGTTCCGGGAACGAACACCACTTTGTTTTCAGCGCATTTTTTGACCGCCTGAGACGCGTCGTATCCCTTTCCCATGTCGCACCAGATGAAAAGTCCGCCGCGCGGATTTGTATGGGTTACTTCACTTGGGAAGTATTTTTCTATACAGCCTATCATGTGCTTACACTTTTCGGCATACAGCTTTGCCGAGCGCGCTATGTTTTTATCAATATCGTATTTTGTCATATATTCATATGCCATAAGCTGTGTGAGCATGGGCGTGTGAACGTCGTTTGCCTGTTTCGCGATAATGTCCTTTGCGATTATCTCTTTAGGTCCCATGCAAAAGCCCAGACGCAGACCGGGTGAGAGTATTTTTGAGAAAGAGCCGCAGTATACAACCCTGCTTCCGTCATCAAAAGATTTTACGGGCGGTATGTGCACACCGTCAAAAGAAAGCTCGCCGTATGGATTATCCTCAATTATAATGATATTGTTTTTCTTTGCGATATCGTAAACCGCGCGTCTTTTGTTCTCTGACATGGTAATGCCGGAGGGATTCTGGAAGTTCGGTATGGTATATAATATTCTGACGTTTTCATTCTCGGAAATCGCCTTTTCAAGCGCCTCTATGCTTATACCGTCCTCTTCCATAGGAACACCGCATAGGTGTGCGCCGTACGAACGGAAGGCGTTGAGCGCACCTATAAACGATGGCTCCTCGACAATAACGGTATCCCCCTCGTTAAGTAAAACTTTTGCCGTCAGATCGATACCCTGCTGACCGCCCGAAACGATGATGAGGTCGTCGTTTTCGCATCCTATGCCCTCTTTGCGTAAAAGACGGTCGCGCACCGCCTCTCTCAATTTCGGATAACCCTCGGTCACTCCGTACTGTAAGCTCATGACGGGCTCTTCTGTTAAGAGCCTGTTTGCTATTTCCGCAAGCTCCTTTGAAGGAAATGTCTCGGGAGAGGGATTTCCCCCTGCGAGGGAAATTGTCCGAGGGTCGGCGGCGTGTTTGAAAATCTCACGTATTGCCGAGCCTTTCATGTCTTTCATTTTATTAGAAATAATGTATTCCATAATTATCACATCCTTTGTAAGTATTTTATCATAAATTCGGCTTTTCGGTCAAGGTATATTGATAAACGAGCGCGGCTGTGATATAATATC
>CAMGCN010000054.1 GCA_946040935.1 uncultured Clostridia bacterium
TCGACACCGAGTTTGAGGGCGGAAGACACGAAGGGCGCGTTGCCATGGTCAACAGTTTTGATGAAAAATAATACTACAATAAAACATCCCTCTGAAAATTCAGTTTCAGAGGGATGTTTTTCGCTTTACATTAAAATATCCGCTTTTTCTCCGTCTGTTACCGACACAAGATCGTCGGGGGAAAGCTCTATTTGATATCCTATTCGCCCTGCGCTTACCATCACAGTATCGAGCATATCAATGTAGTCGGAATATACGGTTTTGAATTTCTTTTTCATTCCTATGGGACTGCACCCGCCGCGTATATAGCCTGTTAGAGGTAAAAGCTCCTTGACCGCAATCATCTCAAGCGATTTTTCACAGACTGCCCGAGCCGCCTTTTTTAAGTCAAGTCCCTCGCAAACCGGCAAAACGAAAACATAATGCTCCCGGCTTGCGCCTCTTACAACGAGAGTTTTATATACCTGCATGGGGTCCTGCCCGAGCTGATTTGCCACACTCTCGCCGTCTACCGCTTGGTTTTCAACATGCGGATATTCGTGTACTTTATACGTCACGCCCCTCTCGTCAAGCAGGCGCATGACGTTATTTTTATATTCTTTTTCCTTTGCCATCAGTTTTGCTTCTGCACGCTTTTGTACTCGTCGTAGAATTTATAGTAGGGGCAGCCTTTATTTTTTCTCGTCATGAAGCGCTCCATTTCGTCCTCGTCGAGGGAAAGTGTGCATACATACTCCTCATATTCCTCGTCTATATCGTAATATACACAGTCCTCGCATCTGCCATACGGCGCGTTTTCTAATTCCATTTTTCTTTGCCTTTTTCGTATCTTTCTATGTCACGCTCTGCCTGCTTCTTTGCGTCTGTGTCGCGCTTGTCATACAGCTTTTTGCCTCGGCAAAGGCCGAGCTCAACCTTTATTCTTGAACCGCTGTAATAAAGAGACAGAGGAACGAGAGTGAGCCCCTGCTTACCCACGACGCCGAGCAGTCGCATTATCTCTCTTTTGTGCATGAGGAGTCTGCGTTCTCGCATCGGGTCGGGATTAAATCTGTTGCCGTGCTCGTAGGGGCTTATGTGCATTCCGATAACCCACATTTCGCCGTCTTCTATTTGACAGTAGCAGTCCTTGAGATTGCATCCGCCTGCGCGTATGCTTTTTATTTCGGTGCCCGTAAGTTCTATTCCTGCCTCATATGTTTCCTCGACAAAATAGTCGTGATACGCTTTTTTATTCTGTGAGGCGTATTTTCTTTTTTCAGATGCCATTTCTTTCTCCTTTATGAATATTATACTGTATTGAAGCGTAAAAATCAAGGAAAGAGGGGATAATACCAACGACGGTAATCGGAAAAAATAAATTTGTATGGAGGACGCTTTTTATTCTTTTATGAAAGATAAGATTTCTCATTTTCTAAAGGACTTTGCTTTTGTAGTGGCAGGATCTATTCTTTTCTCCTGTTCCATAAATATGTTTTTACTTCCCGGCGGAGTGGTAAACGGCGGTGTGTCGGGTATTGCTACAGCGCTCAATTTGCGTTTCGGGGTGCATATCGGACTTGTTATGCTGCTCGTAAATATACCTCTTGTCGCGGCAAATGCGTTTGTCTACGGGCCGCGTTTTATTGCGCGCAGCGTGCTCGGCGTAGTGTTGACTTCGGTATTTACAGATACGCTTGTCTATTTTCCCGTTACAGTAACCGATCCGTTTTTGTGCTCGTTGATCGGCGGTGTGCTCATGGGATGCGCCTGCGGTATAATCTTTTCTCACGGATATAATACAGGCGGAACCGACCTCATCGTTTTTCTTATCAGAAAGCGATTTAAGAGGATAAGCGCAGGCAGAATAGTTTTGATAGCGGACGGAATTATCATAATCGCTTCGGCTGTCCTTTTGCAAAACTATCTCGGCGTCTTCTATTCGGCTTTATGCGTATATGTGCAGAGCGTAGTGCTTGACACGGTGATTTCGGGAGCCGAGCGCGCTAAACTCGTGCTTGTTATTACCGAGCGAACAAAGGAGGTAGGCGCGTCGCTTTCTTCTCTCGGCAGAGGAGTCACGGTGCTTCACGGTTACGGTTACCATACAGAAAAAACCAAGGGCGTTTTGCTTTGCGCCTTGCGAAAGCATGAGATTTACCGTGCAAAGAAAGCGATTTCAACAGTCGATCCTGCCGCCTTTACTATTTTGCTCGATTCGTCCCAGATTATAGGGCAGGGTTTTGAAGAAAAAATTTGATTTTGATATGGAATAATATTTGTATTTATGATATAATACAAAAGTTATTACGCGAAGGAAAAAATAAAAATGGAAGAAGTAAAACAAGAAAACAAGATGGGCGTCATGCCGGAGGGAAAGCTGCTCTTTAACATGTCTGCTCCCATAATAATATCAATGCTCATTCAGGCTTTATATAACATTGTTGACAGCATTTTTGTGGGCATGTACGACCCTGAAAAAAACTACGCGCTGGCGGCGGTCAATCTCGCTTTTCCCATACAGTCTCTTATGATTTCTTTTTCTGTCGGAACAAGCGTCGGCGTCGCGTCCTACCTATCGCGTTCCCTCGGACAGAAGAACTATAAGGACGCCAACCTCACCGCGGTAAACGGTATCTTTCTCTCGGTTATAACTTGCTTGGTGTTCGCTGTTTTCGGCTGGTTTTTTGCGCCTGTTTACTACAGTTTTCAGTCTGCCGTACCCGAGATAATAGAGTATGGCGTAGTTTATGTTCGTATAGTGACTGTTTTCAGTATCGGTATATTTCTCGCCGTGGTTTTGGAGAGGCTTTTACAGTCTACCGGCAGAACTATATATAATATGTACACACAGGGAATAGGCGCGATAACAAATATAATTTTTGATTATCTTTTAATCTTCGGCATAGGCCCTTTTCCGCGTCTCGGCGTTGCAGGCGCGGCGGCGGCAACAGTTTTCGGACAAGTTGTAAGCGCGATTCTCGGATTATTTTTCAATATATACAAAAACAAGGAAATAAACATATCCATAAGAGGTTTTCGCCCGTCGGGCAGAATTATAAAGCAGATATATATCGTCGGTCTTCCGTCTATTGTCATGCAGTCGGTAATGAGCTTGCTTACCATGGCGCTCAATAAGATTTTGACTCTTAATCCCAACGAGCTTGAAATAACCGCAGGGCAAAACGTACTCGGCGCGTACTATAAGCTGCAGTCGTTTATATTCATGCCCGTTTTCGGACTGAATAACGCAATGGTGCCTATAATAGCATTCAACTACGGTGCGAAAAACAAAAAACGTATAATGAAGACATATTGTTTTGCGCTCGTTGCTGCATTTATTTATATGTTTTTGGGTATGCTTGCATTTATGCTGATTCCCGAACAGCTTTTGTCCCTCTTCAGCCTTTCTCCTCTCGCTGTCGGAATCGGAAAGCAGGCGCTTCGCATAATATCGGTTTCTTTCCTTTTTGCGGCTTTTTCGATTATTTCAGTTTCCGCATTTCAGGCGCTCGGAAACGGGGTTTACAGTATGTTAAATTCTCTTTCCCGTCAGGTGATCGTGATACTGCCGTCGGCTTATATTCTCTTTAAGACTCTCGGCGTTTACTATATCTGGTATGCCTTTCCCCTCGCCGAGGTGGCTTCGGTGTTGCTCTGCGCGGTATTTATCATTCGTATATATAACAGGAAACTTAAAAATCTATGACAGTAATAATAGCGGAAAAGCCGTCGCTCGCACGCAATATTTCCGGTGCGATAGGCGGTATGAGCAAAAGAAACGGCTATTTTGAGGGCGGTGGATATATTGTCACATGGGCGTTCGGGCATCTTTTTTCACTTGCCGACGTCGAGGATTACTCTCCCTCTCCCGACGGCAGGTGGCGTATGGACAACCTGCCTTGCTTTCCTGCGGAATTTCGCTTTAATTTGAGAAAAGGCAAAGACAAGACGGGTAATGACGCAGGAGTGGAAAGACAGTTTGAAATAATAAAGTCTCTTTGCCTGCGCGAGGATACCGACACCGTCGTAAACGCGGGGGACGCCGACCGTGAGGGAGAAATTATCGTCAGACTGTGTATTCAAAAGGCAGGGGTACAAAACAAGAAGATTATGCGCCTTTGGCTTCCCGACCAAACTCCCGAAACGATACGCGCATCTCTTGCCGACATGAAAGAGGACAGGGAATACGACAACCTTGCAAACGAGGGATTTGCCCGTACATATATCGACTGGCTATACGGCGTAAACCTCACGAGGTATGCTACCTTGAAAACAGGAACTCTTTTGCGTGTGGGAAGAGTTATTATTCCGATAGTAAAAGCGATTTATGACCGCGATATGTCGATAAAGAACTTCAAAAGCGAAAAGTATTTTTCAATATCATCAAAGGAAATGACAAACGGTGAAACGGTGGAGCTAAACTCCAAACTGCGTTTTGCCGATACCGAAAAGGAAAAAGCCCTTGCCGCCTGCGCCGAATACAATGCGGCAGGCGCAAAAGTAATATCGGTAAAGAGAAAAAAGGATACCATAAATCCGGGCAAACTTTACTCTCTTTCAAAACTGCAGAATTACCTCGGCAAGAAATATAAGATGCCCATGGACGTGTCTCTTGCAATCGTGCAAAAGCTTTACGAGGAGGGGTATTTAACCTATCCGCGTACAAACTCGGAGTATCTTGCCACAGCGGAAAAGGACAAGATAAAGAAGATTGTTGCTACGGTTGCAAATAAGGGATACGATATTGTATTTAAGGATAAAAAAACTATTTTCGACGATTCAAAAATAGAGAGCCACTCCGCGCTCACTCCGACATATAAGATTCCCGACCCGGCTTCTCTTTCCGAGGATGAAAAGAAAGTATATTCGGCGGTCATGCGCCGCTTCGCCGCCGTCTTCTGTGCGAAGGACTGCCTGTGTGACAGGACAGAAATACAGATACAGTGTAAGGACGAAGTTTTCACACTGAAGGGTACAGTCATAACTCAAAAGGGCTTTACCGCGTACGACGACTATGACAAAAAAGATAAAATCCTGCCAAAGCTTGAAAAGGGCGACGATGTAAATATAAACTTTCTTCCGACAGAAAAGGAAACATCAGCGCCTAAACACTATACAATAGAAACGCTCAACAATTACTTAAAAAATCCGTTTAAGGAGGAAAAGGCACGCGCAAGCGAGGAGAATTCCGACGACTCCGAGGATTATAAGGCGATTTTCGAGGGACTCGAGCTCGGTACCGAGGCGACGCGAACGGGTATTATCGACAACGCCAGAAAGAGCGGATATATAGAACTGAAAAAAGATGTGTATTATATTCTCCCGGGCGGAGAGTTTCTCATCGAGTCGCTTGGCAGAATGAATATATCCATGGATAAATACAAGACGAGTGAAATGGGCAAGTCGCTCAAAAAGGTATTTCACGGCATATGTACGGTCAGCGACAGCGTAAGTCTTGCAGAGAGGGAGATATCCGAGGTGTTCAAGCCAAGGGAGTGTCCGCCCGAAACAGATACTGATATCGGACTTTACGGCGACGTGGTGGGAGTGTGTCCTCTCTGCGGAGAAAAGGTCGCGCGCACTCGCTACGGATACGGCTGCAGAGGATATAAAAACGGGTGTAAATTTAATGTCAGTCTTTCAATATGTTCCCGTGTTATTTCCGTCTCGAATGTGAAGCTGCTTCTTGAAACGGGCAAAACTTCGAAAATTCAGGGATTTATCTCAAAGGCGGGAAAACCATTTGACGCGGCATTACGTCTTGAGGACGGACGGCCTAAATTTGATTTTTAGCTTAATGAAAAAAGGATGCGAACGCATCCTTTTTTATTCAAAAAACAAATCACATTTGTTTTCCATATCATATTCGGAAATATACTTTTCTTCGAGGGGAATCCAACGGTTGAAGAAATTATCGGCGCAATCAGGGTTTCTCTTTTCTATTCTCTTGCGTTGCTCCCCTTCTGAAACCGAAAGGAAAACCGTCAGGTCATAGTAAGCAAACAAGAGAGGGTGCGCGCTGTATGCCCCTTCGATTATGCTGATTTTTTTCGGCGTTACCGAAACGGGTGAGGAAAGGGTCATTGTTCGGCAGTCAAAGGGCAAATAAGAAAAGGGAAGGCCTTTTTTTATTTGTAAAAGTATTTCTTTTTCAAAGCGTTCTCTGTCAAAGTTCCCGCCCGGCTCTGAATACCTCTCGGGCGTTCTCTGTACGGGCCGTAAAAAGAAATCGTCGGTATGAAAGACATTGCACGGTATTCTATCGGATATCTGCTTTGCGAGCGTTGTCTCACCCGAGGCGCATCTTCCGTCTATTGCTACGGTGACATATTCTTTTTCTTCCGAAGCAGATACTATTTTTGATATAATCTTATCACAAATCTTCATGTTTTAAGATTCTGTTTCCGCGGCTCCTCTTTTTTTACCGAACGGTATAAGACCTGTGCGGCCGAGGGCGAGCATTACCGCAGGAATGAGAATAAGCTGAAGGATTATTCCGGGTACTGCATTTATAAACGCACCGGCGAGAAACATTTTGAATGTAAAACTACTTCCGTTAATACCGAGGACTATCGGCTGTACAATTCCCCAGACGGCGCGGCCTGCGAGCATTGCTATTATCATACTGCGGTATAGAGAAACTACGCATTTCCATTTTGAATGGGAATATAAAAGGCCTATAACAAGTCCGTATGTTGCGAGCTCTGCCGCCATGGA
>CAMGCN010000055.1 GCA_946040935.1 uncultured Clostridia bacterium
TATACATTCTGTGCCGAGGTGATTATCTGTACGGGTTTATCCTCGCCGATATCCAGCTGACAGATGCTCAGACGGTCTGCGTCGGGATGTTTTTCTTTCTTTATAATTTTGGCAACGACAATATTCGAGATATCCTTGGAGAGGGTTTCATATCCCTCGACCTTGCTTCCCGTGTCGGTCATTCTGTCGCAGTAGTCCTTGGTCGGAATATCAGATACCGAAACGAACTCCTGCAGCCATTCCATTGGTAAATTCATTTTACTACTCCTATATCAGAACTGTTTTAGAAAACGCTTGTCGTTTTCATAGAAAAGTCTTATGTCATCTATGCCGAGACGCGTCATGGCAATACGCTCAATGCCCATTCCGAAAGCAAATCCCGAGTATACATCCGGGTCAATATCGCATCCGCGAAGCACGTTAGGATGTACCATGCCTGCGCCCAGAATCTCTATCCAGCCCTCGCCCTTACAAAGGCGGCAGCCCTTTCCTCCGCATACAAAGCAGGAAACGTCAACCTCTGCCGACGGCTCGGTAAAGGGAAAATGATGAGGACGGAAGCGAAGCCGCGTTTCTGCGCCGAACATCTTTTTAGCGAAGGTTTCGAGCATGTCCTTGAGCGCTCCCATAGTTATTCCCTTATCAACTACAAGTCCCTCGAACTGGTGGAATACAGGCGAGTGAGTAGAGTCGAGAGTGTCCGAACGGTAAACCGCGCCGGGCGAGATAATTCTGATAGGCGGCTTCTGTTTTTCCATAGTTCTAACCTGAACAGGGGATGTCTGGGAACGAAGAAGTATCTTATCGGTTATATAGAAGGTATCCTGCGTATCCCTTGCAGGGTGATTCTCGGGAATGTTGAGCGCCTGGAAGTTGTAATAGTCAAGCTCAACCTCGGGACCGTCAACAACGTCAAAGCCCATGGACACGAAGATATCCGTCATCTCACGTCTGACCTCGGAAAGAGGATGATGCGCGCCGAATTCAAAATCATCTCCCGGTATTGTAACGTCAATCTTTTCTTCTGCGAGCTTGCTTGAGAGCGCTTTTGTCTTAAGCTCTTCCGCTTTTTCTGTCAAAAAAGCGTCTATTTCCTCTCTGACCTTATTGGCAAGCGCGCCGATAACAGGCCTCTCTTCGGGAGAGAGCGCGCCCATACCGCGCAAAAGCGCAGTAAGCTCGCCTTTCTTTCCGAGGTATTTAACACGAACGGCGTCAAGCGCGCTTATATCGTCCGCTTGATTTGCTATCGCGTCTTTTGCTTCGGAAAGTATCTTTTCAAGTTTTTCCTTCATATCAACTTTTCCTTTCAAAGTAAAATCAAAAATAAAACGCCGCCCCAAACAACAGGGCGACGGTAATCGCTGTACCACCTGAATTCACGCGCAAAAGCGCGCCTCATACGCTGTAACGGAACGACCGTGCGGATATTTCCCTCCGCATACTCCAAAGCGAAATGCGCAAATACCAACGTCAGGCGGCTTTCAGACGGCGACCTCCCTCTCTTGTCACGTTTTATGTATTCTTGCCTCTTTTTCATCGTATTTATGATAGTTTATCATGTAATCGTGCGTTTTGTCAAGGTTTTGACGATAATTTATTTCTTATACATCAAGCAGCAAAGCGGGATTTCAGCCTAAAACATCCGCCGAAGGATAGTTTGAAACAGGCATTTTTTCGCAGAGCAAACGCTGTGACCGCAGGAATACATTTGTATTTCAAAGGAGCAATAGGAAGCTGTGTAGGAAAAGGCCGTTTCACACCTGTGTGTTCGGCTTATATCGAAAAAGGATACAAACAAAGTCATATCCTTTCTGTCGTTGTATTAATATCAGTTATTTACACCGTGATGCACGGCAGGCGACGAAGCGTTCAGAGTTCCGAAAGTATAACCGTTGTCTACACAGTATTCGAGGATTCTCGGAAGAGCGGCAAGAGTCGCAGGTTTTATATCATGCATGAGCACAACGGACGCGCTCTGTTTGCTGATTCCGTTTGTGACATTATAATAAATAACATCGGGGTCCGTCGTTTGCGTGTCTGACGAGCCGACATTCCAGTCGAAGTAAGAATATCCCATTTCCTGAACTAGCGAAACGAGCTTTGTCATTATTCCTGTACAGAACTGCCTGCTGACCATATTTGAGCTTCCGCCGGGAAAGCGCATTATATCGGTATATGAGCCCGTCTGCTGTTTTATCACTTCCTGCATATAGTTAAAGTCTGCAAGATAAGAGTCGACCGATGAGTATATCGAAAACTCATGCGTTCCCGTATGCACGCCGACCGCATGTCCCTCGCTATACTCCCTTGCTATCATATCAATATATGACGGAAACTGCGCGGTGACAAAGAACGTCGCTTTTGCGCCGTATTTTGCGAGGACATCGAGAACGTCTGCGGTATAACAGCAGGGTCCGTCGTCAAATGTAAGATATACGACCTTTCCGCTCGGCTGTTCCGCAATGTGTTGAGGAGCGGGTGCAACAACGGTAACCCTGCGCGTTTCCTGCGATGTGTTTCCCGCCTCATCCGTGACGGTATATGTGATAGTGTATACTCCTGCCTCCGATGTGTCCACCGAGCCGTCAACCGTCACTTTATCGGTGATATCTCCGTCGGCGTTGTCTGTTGCCGAGTAGCCGGGCTCGTCAAATACGCTTCCCACCTTCATATACATATTCATATCGCCCAAAAAGTAAAATTCAGGCGGTGTGGTATCGTCTAAATACTCAACGGGAACAGAAACCGAGGCATTATTTCCCGAGGAGTCGGAAACGCTTAAAATAAGCGAATTTTCTCCCCATTCCTCTTTTACCTTGTCGGTGATGTCTCCGTCATAGTTATCCTTTGCAGTATATGAAGCGATATATTTTTTTCCTCTGTATACGGTTATCTTCTCCTCGGCGCAATCTATTGTAGGTTTGGTTTTGTCCACGACCTTTACCGTTCTGTGCGCAGTCAGTTTTTTGTCCTTATATTCGGTTATATACTCGAGTGTATATTCTCCTATTTTATCTGTATCGACATATCCCGACTCGGACACATCGACGTCTCTGTAACTTATCAGTCCACCGCCGTACTTTCCCTGCGCGCCTTCATCGTCATATCTCGAAAAGACTTCTATCTCCTCGTCCCCTCCGTTGAGGGTAAGAGTAAGCTTAGGTGCAAAAAACAAGAGTCCGCACAACGTCCCTGCGATGAGCAACACACAGAATACCGCAACAGATACTATAATTATTCTTTTCTTTTTCTTCATTTTACACCTTGTATTATCTGTAGCTTTCAATAACCTTTTTAATCTCTTCTGCCGCGTCCCCCGCCGTGCCGCGCGTCCAGTCGAACGTAATGTCGGCGTATTTTTCGTAATAAGGCGTCCTCTGCTTATACATGTCGGCAAGCGTCTGCCCGTCCTTTAATACGATTCCCCGGGATGTCGGATTTGTAATTCTCTTTTGCATTTCATCGCAAGTGATTTTTATATAAATTATCTTTCCTATTTTGCGAAAATGCTCCATTGCCCCTTCGCAAAATATCGCGCTGCCGCCCGTGGCTATTACTGTGTTTTCAACGTCAAGAGAAGCGTTTACATCGTTTTCGAGCTTTGAAAAATAGTCGTTTCCCTTTGTATTAATTATCTGTTGAAGCGGCATTCCCGCCCTTTTCTGTATAACTAAATCAGAGTCGATAAAGTCGAAAGAAAGCATTTTCGCGAGTATTACGCCGACCGTGCTTTTCCCGCTCCCCGGCATTCCGATGAGAATAAAATTCATGTTTTTTCCTTTATTTCTTTTTTCAGCATAATTATACACCCAAATACATTTTATGTAAAGAGTAAGTATGGGCTATTAAAAAGAAAAAATATATGTCTGAAAACACAAACGCACCGCTTCGCCCTGCAAACAGGTATTTCTTAAGCTGTCCGACGCGAGCGAAAAAAATGTCGGAGCAAATACTCCGACATTTTTTACTGTTTAATTATAGAAGCAAAATTCCTGCGTTTTCGCAAATTCTCTTTGTCTCGTCGTCCCAAACCGAAACCTGTACCTCTCCTATATGCGCTTTCTGCAAAAGGAGCATACAAAGTCGGGACTGACCTATTCCGCCGCCTATTGTATAGGGCAAATTTCCCAAAAGGAGCTCACGGTGAAACTCCATGCTTCTGCGGTCGTCCGCCCCCGCCTCGGCAAGCTGTCTGTCAAGAGATTCGGGACTGACGCGTATGCCCATGCTTGAAACCTCAAAGGCAATATCGAGAAGCTCGTTATAGAAAATAATATCTCCGTTGAGCGACCAATCGTCATAGTCGGGCGCACGTCCGTCGTGAGGTTTTCCGCTCTTTAGTTTTCCGCCTATTTCCATAACAAACGCGGTAGGATGAGCCTTTACGTAATTATACTCCCTCTCGTGCGGCGTTGCGTCCGGCCACATATCCTCAAGCTCTTGCGTCGTCACAAACGATACTTCACGTGAAAGCTCAAGAGTTATTTCAGAAAAAACCTTTTTAATTTCGTCGAGTGTATCACAAATGGCGTTTACCTCTTTGATAACCGTTGCTTTAAGATATTCCTTGTTTCTGTCGTTTATATTTATAACCTTTTCCCAGTCCCACTGGTCGGTGTAAACCGAGTGAATACAGTCAATGTCCTCGTCGCGGCGTATGGCGTTCATGTCCGTGTACAGTCCCGTTCCCTCATGGAAGTCGTACTTTTTCAGCGCCATACGCTTCCACTTTGCAAGCGAGTGTACTATCTCTGCGTCTCTGCCTGTAGCCTTTATATCAAACGTAACGGGACGTTCGACTCCGTTCAGGTCATCGTTTAATCCTGTCGAATGTTCGACAAAAAGAGGGGCTGACACTCTTTTAAGATTGAGCGCCTCACACAGCTTGTGTGCAAATGTCTGCTTTATTATATCTATACCTCTCTGTGTATGATAAACATCAAGAGGGGTGTGATAATCTTTCGGTACGATTACTTTTTCCATTTACATCCTCCGGCTTGTTATATAATACCGTATAATTCTATTACACATCTTCTCTTTTGTCAAGCAAATTGACAAACGCAAGCCGTTATTATATAATAATATCTGTAATTCTGTCGAATAATAACAGGAGTTTGCAAATGAAATACAATTACGATGAAATAATGCAATATGTCGAAGAAAACGACGTGAAATTTATACGTCTTTCCTTTTGCGACATTTTCGGCGTTCCGAAAAACATCTCTATTTTGCCGTCTGAATTAAAGCGCGCTTTCGAGGACGGTATAGGAATAGACGCTTCCCTTATCGACGGCTTCGGCGGAAGCGATCAGGTGGTTTATCTTCGCCCTGACAAAGGAAATCTCTCTTCTCTTCCCTGGAGACCTTCGCACGGACGTGTTATACGGCTTTTCTGCGATGTCAAAAAAGCTGATGAAACGAGCCTCCCTGCCGACACGAGAAAAATCCTTCGCCGCATGATAGCGCGCGACGTGCGCTCTCAAGGCCTGGTGTGCAACGTCGGAAGCGAATGCGAGTTTTATCTTCTCAAGCTTGATACGGACGGAGAACCCACAAGCGTGCCTTTCGACCACGCGACATATATGGATATAGCTCCTATCGACCGCGGAGAAAACATAAGGCGTGAAATATGCCTCGACCTTGAAAGAATGGGTATATATCCCCTTGCCTCTCATCACGAGCTGGGGCCCGGACAAAATGAAATAGATTTTAAGTATTCGGACGCGGTAAGCGCCGCAGACGACCTGATCACATATCAGTCTGTAGTTCGCACAGTGGCAAATCAAAACGGACTTTGGGCGTCGTTCGATCCCAAGCCGCTTGCAAACATGCCCGGCAACGGTCTGCATATCAACATTTCACTCACCCGTGACGGAGAAAATATAATGCAGGGAAAAACCCTCGATTCTTTTGTTTCAGGCATCTCCCGCAGACTCGCGGAAATCACGGCGTTTCTAAACCCGACAAAAGAATCCTATGAGCGGCTTGACTACTACCGCGGAGGTATAATCATACATGACGATAAGGGAAACGGCAGAGTAGAGGTCACGTCTCCCGACTCAAAGATCAACCCGTACATTGCGTTTTCTCTGCTCATTTGTGCAGGCATGGAAGGAATACGCGATAATTTAAGCGGCGCAAACATGAATCCTCCTCTTCCCCCAACGCTCGACGACGCGATAGGACTTGCACAGAACAGCGCATTTGTAAAGGACGTACTGACAGAAGAAGTCCTCGACGCGTATCTCGGCGCAGTAAAGGAGAAATAAGAGCATGGAGGGAATCGGCAGAGTCCTTATTGTTTCAGGAAATGAAAAGGGCGCCGAATTCATCGAAAATATGCTCTGTCAGTTTGAGCCGGAAACAACGGTAACTCTTCACGCAGGAAGCGAAGCGAGAAGAGTACTGCTCGACGGATGCGCTTTTGATTACATTTTTATCAACATGCCTCTGCCCGATGAAACAGGTGCAGACCTCGCACGGAGAGCGGCGGAGAGTTCATCGGTCATGGTTTTGGTCAAAAACGATGTCGCGGAGCAGGTCGGCTATTCTCTTGCCGAAAGCGGAATCTTCATACTTCCCAAACCCATATCTAACTCGAACTTCGTCTGCGGCATATACATGATGATGGCGGCGAAAGCAAGAGCCTGTCTCTTATACACATCTCCGAGCCCACGAGACGCTACGCTATC
>CAMGCN010000056.1 GCA_946040935.1 uncultured Clostridia bacterium
CCGAAAAATCGGGAGTCCGCGCCGAAAAATCGGGAGTCCGCGCCGAAAAGACAGAAAAAGCAGGACAAAACCATGCCGAAACCTCGGCAAAGCAGGCATCTCAAAAGGCAAAGCCGGACGCCAAGGGGCCGACAAAGCTCGCCGCAGGAGAGGATATACCGACAATGCCGAAGACAGAGCCAAAGACCTTTATGGTGCCTCAAAAGACAGAGGAACGAGTTTCGCGCGATACTCTGAAGATCGGAATATCTGTTACAAAGGCCGAGTCAAGCGGCGGCGGATTTGACACGACAGGCGAAAGCAAAAAGAATTTTTCATAAACCGGGTTTAATCAAACGCGGACTTGAATATGCCCGTAAAAAACGGGTTATAAGGCAAAGGTGATAAAATGGACGGTAAAATACCGAAAAGAAGCGAGGTTCAAAAGGAATATACCTGGAACCTGGCGGATATATTTGAAAACGACGAGGAGTGGGAGAAAGCATATGAAAACTGCCTTGAAATCCCGGCTCGCCTTGGCGCATACAAGGGGAAAATCTCAAAGAGCGCCGAGGCTCTATACAGTTTTCTCTGCGACTGCGACGAGTGCGGTATGCGCCTGAGTGCTCTATACCGTTATGCTTCTCTGAAAGGGGACGAGGATACCGCTCTCGGAAAATATCAGGAGATGACAGGCAGGGCGTACAGTCTCTTTGTAACTCTCGGCAGCGAGACGGCGTTTTCCGAACCGGAAATACTCTCGATAGACGATAAGACGCTTGAGCGGTTTTACAGTGACGAGCCAAAGCTCGCCCTTTACCGCCGCCACATAGACCGCACACGCTCTATGCGCGCTCACGTTCTTTCCGAAGCGGAGGAGAAAATCCTCGCTTTGGCAGGGGAGATAGGCCGCGCGCCTGAAGACATCTTTTCAAAGTTTAATGACGCCGATATGCGTTTTCCGAGCGTTTCAACGCCGGACGGCAGGCGTGAGCTTACCCACGGCACTTTCATTCCCATGATGAAAAACGCCGACAGAAAGGTTCGCCGCGACGCTTTCAAAAAGTTATACAAGACCTATAAGTCATACGAAAACACCTCGGCGGCGATACTCGACGCACAGCTAAAGCAACAGACGTTTTTTGCCCGTGCGAGAAATTTTAAGGACAATATCACCGCCGCGCTCGAGCCGAACGAGGTGCCCGTAAAAGTATACGAGAGCCTTATTCAGGCGGTGAACGAGGGACTGCCCTCTATGCACAGATATGTCTCTCTTCGTAAAAAACTGCTCGGATATGATACTCTGCATATGTATGATCTGTACCTGCCGATAGTCGGCGAAGAGGACGAGGAGGTCACATACGAGACGGCAAAGGAAAACTGCCTCGCGGCGCTCTGCCCCCTCGGCAAAGATTATCTTCGCATTATTAAAGAGGGTTTTGACAACCGTTGGATAGACGTTTATGAAAACAAGGGAAAGAGAAGCGGAGCATATTCTGCAGGCGCGCGTCCGCATCCCTATGTTCTGATGAACTATAAGAACACCCTCGACTGTCAGTTCACGCTTATTCACGAGATGGGACACTCTCTGCATTCCTATCTTTCAAAGGAAAAGCAGCCCGCCGTTTACTCCGACTATGTGATTTTTGTCGCCGAGGTCGCCTCGACCTGTAACGAGGTACTGCTCATGAAGTATCTGCTGTCAAAAACGCACAGCCGCGCAAGAAGAGCATATCTTATCAATTATTTTCTCGAGCAGTTCCGCACAACCCTTTTCAGGCAGACTATGTTTGCCGAATTTGAGCTTGAGATAAACCGCCGTTCGGAAAAAGGCGTTACCCTCACGGCTGAAACCTTAAACGAGATATATTACGGGCTCAACAAGCGTTATTACGGAAAAGATATGGTAATCGACAGGGAGATTGAGTCCGAGTGGGCGAGAATACCTCACTTTTACTATGATTTTTATGTTTATCAGTACGCAACGGGCTTTTCCGCGGCGGTTGCCCTCGCAAACAGAATCCTCGAAGAGGGAGAGGACGCGGCGAAGGATTATCTCGGCTTCCTTTCGGGGGGATGCTCGCTCGATCCTGTCTCGCTTTTGCGCGGAGCGGGCGTGGATATGGAAAGTCCCGAGGTGGTGCGCGACGCGATTAAATTTTTCGATGAGCTTATCGATGAGTTTGAAAATCTTACCTCGGACATACAAAAAAACTGTTGACAAACAAAAATTACGGTTGTATAATAACTATGTAATATGAGATTATTGTCCTTCCCGATATGGGATGAGAAAGGAAAAAATATGAAAAGAATTATATCTTTAGCTCTTGCGGTGCTTATCACAGCTTTTGTTGCCATACCCGTTTTTGCTTCGGACAGTCCGGGAAAAACTCCCGAGTATACCGCTGAAGTATCGTCGAACGACAGTTCGCTCGGTACGGTTGTAAAGACTATTAACTCTGACGGAACGATAACGATTACCGCTTCTCCTATTTCCAACGAGTTTACAAAGTGGGAAATCACGGGAGAATATGAACTGATTTCAGGTACGCTCACCGATAAAACCATTGTAATCAAACTTAAATCTGACGTTAAGGCCGTTGCATACTTTAACGGAAAAGCTGTTGATACTTCGCCCGTCATGGGTGTGTCCGCAGCTGCCGCGCTCATGCTCCTTTCGCTTTTCAGCGCGGGTGTAGCGCTTTACTCCTGCAAGCGTCTTTGCAGATAAAGCTTGATTGTCACCGTATCCCGCCCGTTTTTTGACGGGTGGGATTTTATTATATTGAATTGTGTTGTTCTCGGAAAGAAATATGAAAAATAAGATTTTAATCTTTTTACTTATAATATCCTGTGTAAGCCTTGTTGTTTCTGTTTGCGCTTTAGTATTTCTTTTGCGGGGCGGAAGCGATTTTGACAGGGTAAAAGAGAGTATTTCCTCTTTGCGAGGAGATACTGCCTACTCCTCGGAGGAAACGGGAGATACGGGGGAAACTATCGAGAGCGAAGAGCCATTAATCGATAATCCGATTGACTTTGCCGCTTGGCAGGCGGAAAACCCGGATATTTACGCCTGGATAGTTGTTCCCGGAACGCCGATAGATTACCCCGTTTTGCAAAGAGAAGGGGAGGAGCTCTACTATCTGCGCCGCGACTATAAGGGAAACTATTATTACCCGGGGTGTATTTTCTCCCAGTCGCTGAATAAAAAGGATTTTTCCGACCCGAATACCTTGCTCTACGGACATAATACCTTTGACGGAACGTTTTTCGGCCCTCTTCACAGTTTTGAAGATAAAAGCTTTTTTAATGAAAATGAAACAATATATATTTACACTCCCGGGCATAAATTCACCTATCGGATTTTTGCCGCGTACGAGTATGATTCGCGGCACATTCTGAAGTCGTTTGATTTTTCAAATAAAGCGGTGTTTTCGGCATATATAAACTCTTGTCTTCACCCTGACTCGGACATCAGCAATGTCCGCGAGGGAGTTGAGATTACCGACGAGGATAAAATATTGACTTTGAGCACATGTATGCCCTCGGGTGACGAAAACGTAAGATATCTTGTACAGGGAGTTCTGATTAAAGATGAACGGACAAAATAATCCTGATAAGTGCGCGCGTAAGGAAAAAAAGAAAATGAAAACCCCATATAAGGTTCTCATTTCGATTTTGTGTGTTATTGTTGCGCTTAATATATGTGTTGTTACTACCTTTGCGGTCCTTTATTTCCGAGGGAAAAAACAAGCCCTCCCCGACGCAAGGCCGAGCATAGTTCCGCCCTCCGAAGCGGAGGCTGTAATTGACGGGGACGACGAAGACGCGGTATATTATCTCGGCGAAAAGTACAGATACAACGAAAATATAGCGACCTGTCTTGTGCTCGGCTCTGATAACGGCAATAAATCCGAGAACGAGGTGGGAGCAAAGGGCGAAGCGGACGCTGTCTTTCTCGTGGCGTTTGATACGCAGATCGGAAAGGTTTATATTATAAATATATCAAGAGACGCAATGACAGACGTCGATATATTTTCGACCGACGGTTTTTTCGTTCGTACAGAGAGACTGCAGCTTTGTCTTGCTTATGATTACGGCACAGACGAGGAGGCGAGCAGTAAAAATGTCGCCGCTTCTGTAACCCGACTGCTTTACGGCGTGCCTGTGACAAGATATATGAGTCTGGATATTAATGCGGTCAGCGTTATTACCGACGCTGTGGGCGGAGTGAGCGTGCCCGAATATAACGAAAAAATGAGCGAAAAGACGGGAGGCACCGTTACCCTTTACGGGGAAGACGCGATACACTATATTCAACGCCGTGACAAATCCGTGCTCGATTCAAACAACACCCGTATGCAGAGGCAGACAGATTATATCCGTTCTTTTGCAAAGGTCGCGCTTGAGTCGGTAAAAGCGGACATCACTGTTGCATCAGACCTTTTCGGCATACTCGGGGACTATATGACGACAGATATCACACCCTCGCTTGTTACATACTACGCGACAAATTATATTACAAAAGACGGCAGTCTTACGTTTCTTTCCCTGCCGGGCAGCGTCGTCGAAGGAAAGGACGGATATGCCGAATTCGAGGTTGACCCGATAAAAACCTTTGAAATGATACTTTCGGTATTTTATATTAAAGAGTAAAGGAAAAAATATGCCGACCGAGAAAATATACGATACACAACCGCACAAATACGACTTTACGGCAAACGTGCTCTCCTGTGAGCAAAAGGAGGGTGGGTTTGAAGTCACCCTTGATAAGACCGCTTTTTTCCATGAGGGAGGCGGTCAGGAGTGTGATACGGGGAAAATAGGCGACGCCCGTGTAAGCTATGTTTACGAAAAAGACGGTACCGTTTATCACGTGTGTGATAAGGCGGCGTCGGGTGAGGCCTTGTGTTCGGTTGACGCGGCTCCCCGCTTTTCCCGTATGCAGAACCATAGTGCCGAGCATATAGTCTCGGGGATAATCCATTCTCTTTTCGGCTATGATAACGTGGGTTTTCATTTGGGAGACGACCGGGTAACGCTGGATATAAACGGCAAGCTCGGCAAAGATGATATCGAGCGAGTCGAGCTGCTCGCAAACGAGGCGGTGTGGAAAAACCTGCCTGTGAGGGTTAAGTATATTTCTCCCGACGAGACAGAAAAAACAGAATACCGTTACAAAAAAGAGATAGAGGGCAGGATACGCGTCGTTACGATAGAGGGCGTCGACTCATGCGCGTGCTGCGCTCCTCATGTCGAGAGAACGGGAGAGATAGGTATGATAAAGCTCGTTGACCCTATGAATTATAAGGGGGGAACGAGGGTGTTCATGCTCGCGGGGGACAAGGCGTTTGCCGATTACAGCGAGAGATACAGACAAACACGTGAGATTTCGGTTATGCTGTCTGCAAAGCAAGGTGAGATCTGCGATGCGGTGAGGCGACTTGCGGCCGAGCTCGAAAAGGAAAAGGCGGCGCTCTCCGAAAAGAAAAAAGAGATTGCCTCTTATATTGTGAAAGAGGCGGTACAGACTTCGGGAGAAAAGATAATTTTCGTCTCCGACCTTGACGGCGGAAGCATACGCCGCGTCGTCAACGCCTGTGTTGAGCGTGACGGGGCGCTTTGTGCGCTGTTTTCCCTTTCGGCGAGGGGCGGTTATGACTACATGATTTCAGGCGGCGGTATAGATTTGCGTGCCCTTGCACAAGATATAAACAAATCCTTTGACGCACGCGGCGGCGGAAACGCACAGGCGATAAGCGGACATATCAATGATACAGAAGACGCGATAAGGAGCTATTTTGCACAGCGAACCGATAAAAGAGATAACTGATTTTATATTTTTGTCCGACTTTCCCACCCCGTGCGACGCGATTTTCGTTGCGGGCGGAAGTTTCCCTGCACTGCCCGAGGAGGCGGCGAAGTTTTACGCTATGGGCCTTGCACCGTGTATTTTCATAGGCGGCGGATACAGTATAACCGAGGGAGCATTCAAGGGGCCGTCGCAGAAACGGGATATATATAATAAAGAATATAAGAGCGAGTGTGAGTTTTACGCGGATGTCCTTGACAAATGCGGAGTGCCGTCGCACGCCGTACTTGGCGAGGATCGCTCGAGATATACAAAAGAAAACGCTGTTTTCGCAAAAGAGCTTGCGCTCTCCCATGGGGTTAGGGTAAAGCGCGCCATACTCATTTGCCAGACTTTTCATGCGCGTCGGTGCCTTATGTACTATCAGCTTGCTTTTCCCGACGTTGACTTTTCGGTGTGTCCCGTAGACACTTTGAATATAACGGCAGAAAACTGGCACAAAAGTCCCGAAGGCAGGAAAACCGTACTTGGCGAAATGAGAAAAATAGGCGAACAATTTGCCGATGAGATAAAATAATTGTTGGTTTTTTACAAAAAACGCGCGAGTGTAGCGCGTTTTTTTGTGCATACACCCGATTTGAAAGAAATTTGCTCAAACCACTTTACAACTTTATCAAACTAAAGTATAATATTGTCACGAAATAAGAAACCAATAAAATTTGAGGAGATGTATTATGAAAAAGATAATTGCACTTTTGCTCGCTGTCGTCACGGTACTTTGTATGGTATCTGTCTCTTATACACATCTGACGCTGCCGACGAAGGCTTAG
>CAMGCN010000057.1 GCA_946040935.1 uncultured Clostridia bacterium
AGCTCGATTTTTCCGTCTTTGTCGCCAACAAATCGTGCAGTAAACTCGTAGCCTTTTTCTGTTTTGAGAAGATAAGAAAGCGTCCAGTATTCTTCCGAAACAAAGCTGTTTATCTCTTCTTCTCTTTCTACAATAATGCGTGTGGCAACCGACTGTACACGTCCTGCTGAAAGTCCGCTTTTTACGGTTTTCCAAAGATAAGGACTGAGCTTATATCCCACGATTCTGTCGAGTATTCTGCGGGTCTGCTGTGCATTCACCAGGTCCATATCAATACAGCGCGGAGTTTTGATGGCGTCTTTTATCGCGCTTTTTGTAATTTCGTTAAAGGTGACGCGCATCGCGTTTTCAGGCTCTATGCCGAGCAGGGTGGCAAGATGCCATGAAATAGCCTCTCCTTCGCGGTCGGCGTCGGTTGCGAGAAAAATCTTGTTTGCGTTTTTCGCATCATTTTTAAGGCTTGCGATGAGCTTGCCTTTTCCTCTTATATTGATATATTTAGGCTCGAAGTTTGATTCAATGTCAACGCCGAGGGAACTTTTGGGCAGGTCTCTGATGTGACCGTTTGAGGCGACAACCTTGTAGTTAGAGCCTAAAAATCCTTTAATCGTATGTGCTTTTGTCGGCGATTCCACTATTACTAAATTTGCCATTTATAATTATCCTTTCAGGTTTGTTCTTATAAATAAATCTCCCGGCAATTCTTTTGCCTCCTCACGCATGGTAAGGGTAGAGAGATATGCGACCGCTTCTGTTATTGTCAGTCCTGTCTGTTCGGAAATCTCTTCGGGAGATTTCGGTATCGAGCATAAAGCATTATATACCGCTTTCTCATTATCATTCATTATACGCGGCACATTATCTGATTCTGTTTCCTTTTTTGAAATATCTTTTTTCTTTTTGTTAAATTTGAGCTTTTTGCTTGCTTTTACGGCTTCGAGCGGATTTACTGTGGAGGGGTGAAGCATCTGATAGTCCGCGACAATGTCGAGAGGATTTGTAACAGGTTTTGCGCCCTGCTGTATAAGCATATTTGTGCCGACGCTGAGCGGAGAGTCAATGTTTCCGGGAACAGCGTACAGGGTGCGTCCCTGATTCAGCGCTCTGTTTGCCGTAATAAGCGAGCCGCTCTGTTCGGGCGCCTCAACGACCAATACTCCGTCGCATATTCCGCTGATGATTCTGTTTCTCTCGGGGAAGGTTGTGCGTGTCGGTTGGAAAAGGGGTGGATATTCGGAAATAATACTGCCGTTATTTTTAATGTTATGATAGAGAGCTTCGTTCTCTTTCGGATATATAACATCGACGCCGCAGCCGAGGACGGCGACGGTAAGCGCGCCTGCATTGAGAGCAGCAATATGAGAAGCTTTATCAATTCCGTATGCCATACCGCTCACTACGGTTATACCGGCGCGTGCTAAACCCTCACAAATATACCTAGCGCATTTCGTTCCGTATTCCGAGCAGGATCTTGTACCTACAGATGCTATATATACTCCTTTTGAAAAGTCAGGAATTCTTCCTTTGCAATAAAGAAGAACAGGAGGGTCGGGAATCATACGAAGCTTACTCGGATATCTTTCGTCGCAAAAAGGAATTATAAAAACATCGTTTTCATCACAATATTCGCAAATGCTTCTTGCTTGGGCGAGACTTTTATCACAGAGGGCGGCTTTTACGGGTTTAGGCAGAACCTCGTCAAAGTCGTCATTCTTTTCAAAATCATAGTCATATACTTCTTCGGCGGTATCAAAAGAGAGAAGAAGCAGTCCCGCGGTTTTATAAGCAGGCAGAGTAGCGCAGGAAAACCATATCCATTTTGTTAAATCACAACTATCCATTTTTGCTTAATTCCCACATAAGTACTGTTGCGGCAGACGCTGCGTTGAGAGATTCGGTGTTTTCATCCATAGGTATTATTACAGGCATATCGCACAAAGAAATGGTTTCTTCAGATAGGCCGTGACCTTCATTTCCTATTACAAAACAAGTTTTACAGTCTATATTGATTTTTCTTAAATCCACCGCAGAAGGCGTAAGTGCGGCGGCACAGAGATTATATCCGTTTTTCTTTAGATTGTCAATGGCGTTTTTTGAGTCGGAGATTTTAATGCTGACCTTAAATGCCGCTCCCATGGACGAGCGTACGCTTTTTGGAGAAAAAGGGTCGGCGCAGTTGTCGCAAAGTATCAGCTCGCCGACGCCGAATGCGGCGGCGGTTCTGATAAGTGTTCCTACATTTCCCGGGTCGGAAAGAGAACACGCTATAAAACGCTTTTCATTTTTCGGTGAAATATCCGGCTTTACCGCAACACAAAAAATGCCGTCGGGAGCCTTATCATCGCTCAATTTTTCATAAACTCCGTCGGTGACATGAGTGCATATAACGCCGTCCGGCATATTGTGAGTTTTTATATATTTTTCGGATACAAATACATCAGAAAATACTATGCCCGCGGAAATTGCTTCACAAAAAAGCTTATGTCCCTCAAAACAAAAGAGATTACATTTATCCCTTGTTTTTTTATCTTTAAGCTTTATTGCCTCGGTTATTTTTTTATTGTTACGTGAAGATATAATTTCCATATTACTAATATAAAAATACAAAGAAAAGCCGGAAATACCGGCTTTTCAAACTTATTTAAGTGCAGCTTTAGCTTTTTCTGCGAGAGCGGCGAATGCTTCCTTATCGGAAACCGCAATCTCGGAGAGCATCTTTCTGTTGAGCTCGATTCCTGCTTTTTTAAGTCCGTTCATAAATGTTGAGTAGTTCATACCGCAAACTTTAGCTTGAGCGGATATTCTTGTAATCCAAAGAGAACGGAAATCTCTCTTTTTCTGTTTTCTTCCGACATAAGCATAGTTGCCGCTCTTCATAACGGCTTGTTTTGCCATCTTGAAGTGCTTGCTTTTTGAACCCCAATAGCCCTTTGCGGCCTTAAGTACTTTATTTCTTCTCTTGCGCGTCATCATAGCGCCTTTTACTCTTGCCATTTGTGTATCCTCCTGTGTTCTCGATTATTTCTGAATCAGCTTCTTGATGGTAGGTGCCATAGAAGTGCTGAGGTAGCCGGCTTTTCTGAGGGCTCTCTTACGCTTTGTGGTCTTTAACCCGAGTTTGTGTCTGCGAAATGTGTGATTTAATTTCACCTTTCCGCCTTTTGTAACGGAAAATCTTTTTGCAGTAGCCTTATGTGTTTTGATTTTGCTCATTTTTGTATCTCCTTTCACTTAGCTGCGTTTTGTTTAGCAGGCAAAATAAACATTGTCATAAACCGTCCCTCAAGGACAGGCGTCTTGTCTACCGTGCCGAATTCGGCGCAATCAGCGGCAAAACGGGCGAGCAGATCTCGTCCTATTTCCTGATGGGTCATTTGTCTGCCGCGGAATTTAAGGACAACTTTAACTTTGTTTCCGGCCTTAAGAAATCTCTTTGCGTTGTTGACTTTTGTGTTAAAGTCGTTTGTGTCGATAAGACATGAAAGCTGAACTTCTTTGATATCAACACGCTGTTGCTTTTTCTTTGCTTCCTTTTCTTTCTTATCCCGGTCGAATTTGAACTTGCCGTAATCAATAATTCTGCACACCGGAGGGTCGCTTTGCGGCGCAAAAAGAGCAAGGTCAAGTCCTTTTTCGTATGCCAAATTAAGCGCGTCAGCAACCTTCATGACTCCGAGCTGTTCAGAGTCATCGCCGATAACTCTCACTTGTTTAGAACGTGAAAATCCGGGAGCGGAAAATATCTCCTCGTTTGTGAGATGATTTTTAGAATTTACGTTTTTGATGTGGAATACCTCCGTGCAAAATAAAAAAGTACGACACAGATGTACCGTACAATATAACCGCATCATTTTGCGGAGGTATTGACCGTATCGGGCTTTGCTCATACGGTGAGAACGGAACATTCTGCTTTATTTTTGTTGATTATATCACTATTTTACTCGTCTGTCAAGACCTTTTCTGAGTTTTTTGAATAACTTCGCACTTGATTTTATTCTATCATGTGATATAATGTAGATGAAATAAATTAAAGGTAAGCGTTATATGCCGGAAAATAAAGAAAACACGAAAAAAACTGATAAAAAAACGTCGCCGATAAGAGCGCTGTTTTTGCTTTATTTGATTACTTTTGCCATTGTTTTGATTTTGGTAAGCGCTTTTTTTGCGATAGCACTCAATTCACAGCGTATAATTAAATTTTTTCAGCATGACTCTTATACATATCAGCTCGGTGAGGATAAGCAGGACGGCACCGTGACGCGTGTGCTTTCCGATTCCCAACTGTTTTTTGACGGTGTTTTATATTTTTCAATGGAAGATATTTCCTCTCTGTGCGAGCTTACTGTAACAGGCGATTTTACAAAGAGAACATATTTTCCCGCGGATGATGACACACAGTATGTGACATTTTTTTATTCGTCGGATAAAATAATTATCAACGGCGAAACGACAAACATGAAAGATATCATGTTTGAAAAGAACGGGGTCGTTTATGTTCCTGCTTCATTTTTCTATAGTTTTTCAAGTGGGATAAGTATAAACGTCGATTATGAGAAAAATAAGATTACCGTGAGCAGAATATCAATCGGAAGCGAATATAATACTCTCGGTGAAGAACAGCATATTTATCAGAATATATCTTTTATGTCCGGCTCGAGCAATGTGATTGAGCATCTTAACGATAAAGAGGTATTTGCGAATACCTCTCCTGTTGACAAAAAAGATGATGACGCCGATAATAAAACCGACGGAACTCAAAGCGCGCAGGACTCCGACAATTCCGATAATATAAACGGCGGTTCGGACAATACGCAGCAAGATAATACCGTTCAGACTGACGATTCCTCCGGGGCCGTCGGCTCTGACCAAACTCAAGCGACAGACAGAGTCGTTTCAGGTTCGGACAATACATCGGATGTGCTGTTAAATAACATTTTAGAGTGAGGTTTATATGAATAAACAATTTGAAAGAAACTTGAAAATTAAAAGAGCGAGAAGATACAGAATTGTATTTTTCCTTTTATTCTTTTTGATTATTTCAATGGTATTGTTTCTCCTTGCTTATTTTCTTATCCCTGCAAAGGATATAACAAATCTCGGAGATAATATCGGTGCTACAGCGCCGTCACAGGAAAATTCCGTAAACGACGGAAAAAGCGAGCCCTCATCAACACAGACTGTGCAGTCGGAGGCGCCCGTAGATAAATATGATGAATATTCATATACATTCAGTGCCGATCTTTCGTCATACGAGCAGTATATGAATCCTCATAACGACGACTATTTGTTTCTTGTAAATGTCGACAACAAGCTGCAGGAAAATTACATTCCCGACGATCTTACAGACGTTATATATACACGTGACGACGGCAGAAACACACAACAGATGCGACTTTACGCCGAAAAGGCGCTCGAAGCTCTGTTTATTGAGGCGCAGGCGCAGGGGATGACATATGTCAATCCAAAGAGCGGCTACGGTCTTTCGGTGATGAGCGCATACAGAAGCTACGCTTATCAAAAACAGCTTTTTGACCAAAGAGTTGCTTCAACCGGTTCGGAGGAGGCTGCTTCAAAAATCGTACAGTATCCGGGAGCGAGCGAGCATCAGTCGGGACTTTGCTGTGATATGCACAATCTTTCCTCTGCTGATGAATCCTACGAAAGCGACGCTTCGGCAAAGTGGCTTGCCGAAAACTCATATAAATTCGGTTTTATTTTAAGATATCCTAAAGATAAAACAGAGATTACCGGAATATCCTTTGAGCCATGGCATTTCAGATTTGTCGGAAGATACCACGCAAGCAAAATGTATGAACTCGGCATGTGCCTTGAAGAATATATGGAGTATATTAAAAAATGAAAGTAAGTACACGCTGCGAATATTTTATGAAAAGATACGGGGAAGTTGAAGGTATACGCCTTCTTTCCCAAGCCGGCTTCAAAGTTCTCGACTTCGGTATGAATACCTATGCGTACGACTATCCGCTGTATACCGCTGATGAAAGCGTTTTTGTCGAGCATTATAAAGAGCTTAAAAAGAAAATTGACAGTTTCGGAATGTCTGTATTTCAGACGCACGCCTGTGTACCTTCATATGTAAACGACAAAGAGAAAGACGATGCGATATTCAGGACAATCTGCCGTAACATTCAGGCTACTGCGCTTTTAGGGTGTGACAGAATAGTCATTCATCCCCGGATACCTCATGAGTATAAATATGATTATTACAGAGCGGAAACCCGTGAAATCAACCTTGCTTTTTATTCAGCGCTTTTGCCGTATTTGAAGGAATACGGGGTTATAGGCCTTATTGAGAATATGTTTAACTGGGATTCGGAAAAGAAGTGCATCTGTCCTACCGTATGTTCATACTCGGAAGAGATGATTGACTATATTGACATGGTTGATAACAAGCATTTTGCCGCCTGCCTCGATATCGGCCACGGTAATCTCACCCCTGAATCTCCTGTTGATATGATAAAAAATCTCGGTTCGAGAATAAAAGCGCTTCATATTCATGATAACGACGGTATCAGCGACCAACACCTCTCGCCTTATCTCGGCACAATTGATTGGGACGG
>CAMGCN010000058.1 GCA_946040935.1 uncultured Clostridia bacterium
AATTTACAGCTTCTTTCAGGCGGCGAACAGGTATTTGTTGCGATTGCTCTATACTTTGCAATTCTCAAGGTAAACCCTGCTCCCTTCTGCCTGCTCGATGAAATCGAGGCGGCGCTTGACGAGGTAAACGTATCAAAATTTGCCGAATATGCAAAGAAGTTCTCGGCAAAAACACAGTTTATTATAATTACACACAGAAGGGGAACCATGGAAGCGGCAGATTCCCTTTACGGCATTACCATGCAGGAGCGCGGTATTTCCAAGGTGCTGTCAATTAATGTAAACGAAGTAGAAAAGAAAATCGGAGTAAAATTAGGATAATGGGATTTTTCGAAAGTCTGAAAAAAGGTCTCGGCAAAACTAAAGACGGCTTTTTCTCACAAATACACAACCTGTTTTCATCCTTTGTAAAAGTTGATGAAGAACTGCTCGAAAATCTTGAAGAAATTCTCATCTGCGCCGATATCGGCTATGAAACAACAGAAGAGATTATTGATAAACTGCGTGCTGTAATCAAAGACGAAAGAATCAGCGAAACAGAGGACGCATACACCGCACTGAAAGCTATTTTGCGCGATATGATAGGTGTTTGCGAACCTCTCAAGCTTGACACTGTGCCGTCTGTTATTCTTGTTATCGGTGTAAACGGAGTCGGAAAAACCACATCCATCGCAAAAATTGCAAATCTGCTGAAAAGCGAGGGAAAGAAAGTCGTTCTCGCGGCGGCGGACACATTCCGTGCGGCGGCAATTGACCAGCTTACCGTATGGGCGCAGAGAGTCGGAGTCGACATAATAAAGCAAAGCGAGGGAGCGGACCCTGCCTCTGTCGTATTTGACGCGATAAACTCTGCAAAAAGCAAAAAGGCGGATGTTCTCATTGTAGATACCGCAGGACGGCTACACAACAAGAAAAATCTTATGGACGAGCTCGCAAAAATCAACCGGGTAATTGAAAGAGAGCTTCCCGACGCATGCCGTGAGACTCTCCTTGTTCTGGACGCGACCACGGGACAAAATGCGATAAATCAAGCCGTCGAATTCAAAAACACGGCAAGCATAACGGGACTTATACTCACAAAGCTTGACGGCACGGCAAAAGGCGGTATTGTCTTCTCAATTAAGAAAACGCTCGACATTCCCGTAAGATTTATCGGCGTGGGCGAAAAAACGGAAGATTTGCAACCTTTTGACTCTGTTGCGTTTGTAGACGCACTGTTTGATTGATTATGAAATTACTGCTTGCCACATCAAACGAAAATAAAGTCAGAGAATTTCAGCATATTCTCGCCTCCCTTGCACCTATGCTCGACATACATGTTATCTCTCTGAAAGAAGCGGGAATCGCCGATACGGCAAAAGAAGACGCAGATACCTTCGAGGGTAACGCCATGATAAAGGCAAAAGCCGCTTCGGGTAACGGATACATCACCTTTGCGGATGATTCGGGAATTTGCGTAGACGCGCTCGACGGAGCTCCGGGAATATACTCGGCGAGATTTTCGGGAGTTCACGGCGATGATAATGCTAACAACGCTCAGCTTCTTAAAAAGCTCGAGAACGTACCCGACGAAAAAAGAAGTGCAAGATATGTCTGCGCTATTGCATGCGTTTTACCCGACGGAAAGTCCTTTACCGTAACGGGAAAGGCCGAGGGAAAAATAGGCTATGCTCCAAAAGGGCATTGCGGCTTTGGATACGATCCTCTCTTCATCGGAGCAGGCTCGGACAAAACTTGGGCGGAAATTCCGGCGCCGGAAAAAGACTCGATATCTCACAGAGCCGTTGCCGCAAAATTATTTATTGAAAAATTAAAGGAATATACCTGTGACAATAACGACTAAACAAAGAGCTTTTCTTAAAGGGCTTGCAATGAAAACAGACCCAATTTTCCAGATAGGAAAATCGGGTATTTCCGAGGAAATAATCAAACAGCTAAACGCGGCTCTCGAAGCAAGAGAACTGATAAAGGTGAATGTGCTTGCTTCATCGCCGTATACAACTGCAGAGGCGGCCAATTTTGCCGCTGACGGTACAGGCGCACTGCTTGTTCAGGTTATCGGAAATAAATTCGTCTTATATAAAGAGTCAGTCAAGCACAAAAAAATCAAACTATGAAAAAATATATGAATCTCGGTATCTACGGCGGAACATTTGCACCTGTTCATAAAGGTCACGTCGAATCGGCAAAGGCGTTTGCGCGCTCGGGACTTATAGACACTCTGTTTATTATGCCGGCATATTTACCGCCCCATAAAAAGCTGTCTTTTTCAGACTCACCCGAAGCGAGAATGGAAATGCTTAAAATTGCCTTCCGTGATTTTTATGAAAATAGCGTTGACTTTCAAATTTCCGACTATGAAATAAAAAAAGAGAACGTGAGTTATACTTATGATACCGTTTCTCATTTTATAAAACTTTGCGAGAAGCTGATACTTTTGTGCGGAGCAGACATGTTTTTGTCTTTTGACACATGGTACCGCGCGCCCGAGCTTATGAAAACATGCGAAGTCGCGTATATACCGAGGCATAACGGGCAGTTAAAGGTTCTTAAAGACAAAGCGGATGAATTATACGAAAGATACGGTCTTATCAGCCATGAAATTAACGCGGCTGTAGTTGATATCTCGTCAAGCGAGATAAGAGAAAAAATCAAAAACGGTTCGGATATAACAGATTTTGTCGATGCCGACGTAGAAAAATATATTAAGGAAAAAGGTCTGTATGACAGATTTACAGAAAGCTGAAAGCTATATTGAATCACACCTTTCGGGCAACAGGATTTCACATGTATATTCAGTATGCGACACAGCGACAAAAATGTGCCGTTTGCTCGGAAAAACCGAATATTGCAAGGCGGCATATACCGCGGCTCTTTTACACGATATAACTAAAGAATTCAGCAATGAAAGACACCTTGAGATTATCGAAAAAAATTCTATTCAGCTTACCGAGGACGATTTTCGCTCACCCGAGATACTTCATTCATTTACGGGCGCGGCATTTGCAAAAGAGCTGTTCCCCGAGCTGATAAATGATGAAATATACGGTGCAATATTTAACCATACAACGGGAAAAAAAGATATGACTTTCCTTGAAAAAGTTATTTTTCTTTCAGACTATATTGAGCCGAAAAGAAAATACGACGCCTCGCACGAGCTTTATGATTACTTTATGAATAATATTGGTGAAAAAAATATTCTTGAAAAGGCGTGTCTTATATGCCTTACAAACACGGTAGAATATCTTGAAAAAAACGGCAGCCACGTAAATTCACGCACTATTTTTGCAAAAGAATTTCTTGAAGAAAGGTTAGGCTAAATGGAGAATAATATAATGAACGAGCTTGATAAAGCTATTGAAATAGTAAAAATTCTTAACGAGAAAAATGCAAAGGACATCCGGCTTTTGCATGTCACCGATAAAACAATAATCGCGGATTATTTTGTTATATGTTCGGGTTTTTCCAACACGCAGGTTAAAGCGTTTGCAGGCGAAATTGAATATAAAATGGAGCTTAAAGGAATAAAACCCCACCATACCGAGGGTTACTCGGAAGCACATTGGATTGTACTCGACTATTCATCGGTTATCGTTCATATTTTTTACAACGAAACGAGAGAATTTTACAGTCTCGAAAAGCTTTGGAGCGACGCTGAAGAAATAGACGTTTCCGAATATATTACAGAAAAATAATACAGCACAATTTGGAGAATAAAAATGAAATACGATTTCAAAACAATTGAGCAAAAGTGGCAAAAAGCATGGGAAGACGCTCATGCGTTCCAAGCAAAGGACGATTTTTCCAAACCTAAATTTTACGGTCTGATTGAGTTTCCCTACCCTTCAGGTGCGGGAATGCATGTCGGACATATCAAGGCATATTCCGGAATGGAAGTAATCTGCAGAAAAAGAAGAATGCAGGGTTATAATGTTCTCTTTCCTATCGGCTTTGACGCTTTCGGTCTTCCGACGGAAAACTACGCCTTAAAAACAGGCACTCACCCGAGAACAGTAACCGATACTAACATTGAAAAATTCACATCACAGCTTAAAAAGGTCGGATTTTCTTTTGATTGGTCAAGAAAAATTGACACAACTGATGAAAAATATTATAAATGGACTCAGTGGATTTTCCTTAAGCTCTTTGACCACGGACTTGTTTTCCGCGATAAAGCGCTCGTAAACTACTGCCCTCACTGTAAGGTTGTACTTTCAAACGAGGATTCCCAAGGCGGAAAGTGTGACATCTGCCACACAGACATAGTACAAAAATCAAAAGACGTTTGGTATCTGCGTATTACCGAATATGCGGAAAAGCTCTTAAGCGGTCTTAATGATGTTGAATACCCTGCAAATATAAGGGCTCAGCAGGAAAACTGGATAGGTAAATCTACAGGCGCTTTCGTTGATTTTGAAATTTCGGGAATAGATGAAAAGCTCACGATATACACCACAAGATGCGACACTCTATTCGGCGTCACTTTCATGGTTATCGCGCCCGAACACCCGATTATAGATAAAAACGCCGACAAAATCTACAACATGGACGATATAAAGGCATACCGTGATAAATGCGCTAAAATGACCGAATTTGAGCGCACACAGCTCGTACACGACAAAACAGGCGTTAAAATCGACGGAATCTCCGCACGCAACCCCGTAAACGGCAAGGAAATACCAATATACATTTCCGACTATGTAATGATGGGCTACGGAACCGGCGCTATCATGGCAGTTCCCGCGCACGACGGACGAGATTACGATTTTGCAAAGAAATTCGGCATTGATATTATCCAAGTTATCAAGGGCGGAGATTTGTCAAAAGAGCCTTATACAGGCGACGGTGAAATGGTAAATTCCGGTTTCCTTAACGGCTTCACCGATAAGAAATCCGCTATTGCAAAAATGCTTGAGTATTTGAAAGAACAAGGTATCGGACATCCCGGAGTTCAGTACAAGATGAACGATTGGGCGTTCAACCGTCAGAGATACTGGGGCGAACCCATTCCCATTGTACATTGTCCTACATGCGGTATGGTACCTGTGCCTTATGACGAATTGCCTCTTCGCCTTCCCGACGTCAAAAACTTTGAACCGGGCGAGGGGGGCGAATCTCCTCTTGCAAAGATAGAATCTTTTGTTAACTGCAAGTGTCCCAAATGCCATGGCGACGCAAAGCGCGAAACAGACACAATGCCTCAATGGGCAGGTTCTTCATGGTATTATTTAAGATATTGTGATCCGAACAACGACAAGGTCTTTGCAGACAAGGAAAAACTTAACTACTGGCTTCCCGTCGATTGGTACAACGGCGGCATGGAGCATGTAACAAGACACCTTATATATTCGCGCTTCTGGCACAGATTCCTCTATGATATAGGCGAGGTGCCGACACCCGAACCTTATGCAAAGCGTTCTGCACAAGGTATGATACTCGGCGCAGACGGTGTAAAGATGTCCAAATCAAGAGGTAATGTCGTTGACCCGAACGATGTAGTTGATGAATACGGAGCTGACACCCTCAGAACATACATACTTTTTATGGGAGACTACGGCTCCGCCGCTCCATGGTCAGAGTCGAGTGTAAAGGGATGTAAGAGATTTCTCGAAAGAGTCGCCGATTTACCTGCGCTCGCAAAAGGAAACGGGGCAACTCCCGAGCTTGAGTCACTTTTCCACAAGACGATAAAAAAAGTATCTTCCGATATTGAGGAAATGAAATTCAACACGGCAATCGCCGCGATGATGACTCTGATAAACGAGATTAATAATGTCGGCACTCTTACGGTAGATGAGCTTAAAACATTCGTCAAATTACTAAATCCTTTTGCTCCTCACCTTTCAGAAGAGCTCTGGCACAACCTCGGCGAAACTTCCCTGCTCGCTCTTGAGAGCTGGCCCGAATATGATGATAGTAAGACAGTTGATAAGAATATTGAAATCGCAATTCAAATTTGCGGTAAGTTCAGAGGCACTGTCGTCGTTTCCGCCGACGCCGACAAAGACAGTGTAATTAAAGCTGCAAAGGAAAACGAGAAAATCGCACCGTTGATTAACGGAAAGCAGATAGTTAAGGAAATATATATTCCCGGTAAACTCGTCAACATTGTAGTAAAATAATCAATTTTATCACTATATTCGCTAAAAAGCGCAAAAACTCTTGACAAAGAATAGCAAATGGTCTATAATACTCAAGAGAATTAATTTTCTCCTGCTTTAGCGAGGGGAGGGATATAGAAAATGGCAGAAGTTAGAGTTAAAGAAAACGAATCGCTCGACAGCGCGCTCCGTCGTTTCAAGAGACAGTGTGCAAGGAGCGGAGTACTCTCTGAGCTCAAGAAAAGAGAGCACTATGAAAAGCCCAGCGTAAAAAGAAAGAAGAAGTCTGAGGCTGCAAGAAAACGCAAATTCAAATAATTTTGCGACGTAAATGGTTTGATGGCAACATCAAACCATTTTAGTATATTTAAGCAAACATCCGACATAACAACAAGATTTACAAAACTAAAACCTCTCTGCACTTGCCCAAGTGTTCTAAAGGACACTTGGGCAGTTTTATTCGCCTTACGGCGAG
>CAMGCN010000059.1 GCA_946040935.1 uncultured Clostridia bacterium
ATTCTTGCCTATAAGGAGAATTAACATGAAAAAAATCATTTCATTGCTGCTTGTTCTGGCAATGGTCGCTTGTGTTTTTGTCGGATGCGGCAAAAAGGGCGAAGACAGCACCGGCGGAGATGTCGTTGACACATTCGATTGGCCTGAAAATCTTGGCGACCGGGATTTTGACGGATACGAGTTCAGAATCCTCACATGGGGCGCGCAGGGCGGCACTCACTGGTCCGACTACGGTCTTTCATATGACGAAAGTCTCGCGGGCGATATCGTAAACGACGCAGTGCTTACCAGAGATTCCACGATCGAGCAGAAACTCAACATCAAACTTACTTATAACGAACAGAGTAAGGAATCAATTTCGGAATATGCCCGTAACTCTATTTATGCGGGTTCTGATGATTTCGATATTTTAAGCGTTTCTATTAACAGCGCGGCGTCTCTTGCCGGAGAAGGTTTGCTCCTTGATCTTTATGATTACAAGGACACTCTTAATCTTGATGCCGATTGGTGGGATCAGAATGCAAACAAACAGCTTTCCATTCAGAATCACCTTTATTTCACGACAAGCGCTTTGACCTTGGTTGATAAGAACGCAACATGGGTTGTATATTTTACAAAAGGTATGATTGATAAATACAACCTTTGCCCCGACTATGACAACGGACTTTATTCCATGGTTGAAGAGGGCGACTGGACAATTGACAAAATGTACGAGATGGTAAAGGCTGTTTCGAGTGATACGAACGGTGACGGTGAAATGACCGATGAAGACACCTACGGTCACTGCGGTGAAATGTTCAACCTCGGCGCACTCATGGTTGGTTGCGGCTCTCATGTCACCGATAAGGACAGCACTGACACACCTGTTTATGTATGGACAGATCAGGTTGACTCTCTCTATAACAGCTATGGATATGTATATGATATCGTTACTAACAACGACTACTCTATGCTTTCCGGCAAAATGGGCGGATACGGTTATCAGGATCTTTGGGTTGACGGCTTTGGTTCGCTTATGACAAACGAGAGAGTGCTCTTTAACGTAACGGGCATGAACAGATGTTATCTCTACCGTAATCTTGACTGTGAATTCGGTATTGTTCCTGTACCGAAGGCTAACAAGGAACAGGAGAACTACCATTCACTTATGTCAATGGGTCAGGCAAACTGCATAGCTATTCCTCAGACATGTGTTGATACAGACAGAACAACCACGATCCTTGACGCTCTTACATGTCTTGCTTATCAGACAACTTACGAAGCGTATATTAATAAGGCTCTTACTTATAAATATCTTCGTGACGACGACTCTGCTTCCATGCTCAGCCTTATATTTGACAGCCGTCTCTATGACCCCGTTGATGTTTACGGATGGGGCTCCGGCACCTCTGCCTTCTTCGGTCAGGGACCTAACCCGACAAAGGTTACATCTGCTATGAAAGCTGTTCAGAAGCTTACAAAGTCGCAGATGAAAGACGGACTTGAAGAATTTGCCAAGGTTTATGAAGACGTTGGAGAAGGTAATCAGTAATTAACTTATTAAAAATCTTTGAAACGGAAGAGTACCGAAATTACAAAGTTCAGAGAACGTGCGTATGGTGAGAGCACGCCGCTGTAATTCGGGAATGTCGCCGTTGAGTGCGGAAAGAATAAATGTAGACTCCGCCGGGTAAGCCCGTTACAGCAGATAGAGTGCTCATTTTTTGAGAATTCAGGTGGTACCGCGCTCATGCGTCCTGTATAGGACGCATGAGCTTTTTTTATGAATTTACAGAAAGGATAAAATATGAAAAAAGAATTGTCTAAACAATATTCCCCAGCTGAAATAGAGGACAGACTCTATGCGGAATGGGAAAGCAAGGGGTATTTTAAGCCCTCGGATGACAAGGAAAAGCAGACATATACTATTGTCATTCCTCCTCCGAATATAACAGGACAGCTTCATATGGGACATGCCCTTGACAATACGCTTCAGGATATACTTATCCGATATAAACGAATGAAGGGTTTTTCCACTCTTTGGGTTCCCGGAACAGATCATGCTTCTATCGCAACAGAGGCAAAAATTGTCGAGGCGATGAGAAAAGAAGGACTTACAAAAGACGATGTCGGACGCGAGGGCTTTTTGCAGCGCGCTTGGGATTGGAATGATAAATTCGGCGGTCGTATTGTCTCTCAGCTTAAGAAGATGGGATCTTCCTGCGACTGGTCGAGAAAGCGCTTTACTCTTGATGAGGGCTGTTCCGAGGCCGTTAAAGAAGTCTTTATACGACTTTACGAAAAAGGACTTATTTATAGGGGTAAGCGTATTGTAAACTGGTGTCCTAAATGTCTTACGACTATTTCCGACGCCGAGGTTGAGTATGAAGAGCAGGCCGGTTCATTCTGGCATTTACGCTATCCTTTTGCCGACGGAAGCGGATATATCGAGCTTGCAACTACGCGTCCCGAAACGTTACTCGGCGATACTGCAGTCGCGGTAAATCCCCACGATGATAGATATAAAGCCGTAATAGGTAAAAAACTCATATTGCCTTTGGTCGGAAGAGAAATTCCCGTAATTGCCGATGAATATGTTGAATCGGATTTCGGAACAGGCGCGGTTAAGATTACGCCTGCACACGATCCGAATGACTTTGAAGTAGGCGCACGTCATAATCTTGAGATTATTAATGTTTTCACAGATGACGCAAAGATTGTTGACGATTATCCGAAATACGCGGGAATGGACAGATTTGAGGCGCGTAAAACTATTGTCAAGGACCTTGAAGAAAAGGGATTTCTTGTAGGGATAGAAAACTACTCTCATAATGTCGGCACTTGTTACCGTTGCTCTACTACAATTGAGCCGCGTGTTTCCATGCAGTGGTTTGTGAAAATGGAGGATTTAGCAAAGCCTGCTATCAAAGCTGTAAAAGACGGCGATATCCGTTTTGTACCCGAAAGATTTGAGAAGAACTACTTCCATTGGATGGAGAATATACGCGACTGGTGTATATCGCGCCAGCTTTGGTGGGGACACCGCATTCCGGCCTTCTACTGCGATGAATGTAATGAAATCACGGTCACAAAGGAGGAAAGCTGCGTATGTCCGAAATGCGGAAAAGAAATGCGCCGTGATCCGGACACCCTTGACACCTGGTTTTCGAGTGCGCTTTGGCCTTTCTCAACGCTCGGCTGGCCTCATGACACTGATGATTTACGCCGTTTTTACCCGACAAATACTCTTGTCACAGGCTATGATATCATAACATTTTGGGTTTCCCGTATGATTTTCTCGGGACTTGAATATACCGGAAAAGCTCCCTTTGATACCGTTCTGATCCACGGACTCGTTCGTGACGCACAGGGACGCAAAATGTCAAAGAGTCTCGGTAACGGCATTGATCCTCTCGAGATAATTGACAAATACGGTGCTGACGCTCTGCGTTTTGCGCTTGCCACGGGAAACAGTCCCGGAAACGATATGCGTTTCTCTGACGAAAAGATAGAGAACGCGCGTAATTTTACAAACAAGATTTGGAATGCAGCGCGCTTTGTGCTCATGAATCTTGATATTGAAAATATCGAACTTCCCGAAAATCACAAACTCGCTCTTGAGGATAAATGGATTTTATCTCTTTACAACACGCTTGTAAAAGATGTAACGGCGAATATAGAATCCTTTGAACTCGGCGTCGCGCTCGGAAAATTATACGACTTTATTTGGGATATATTCTGCGATTGGTATATTGAACTTCTGAAGCCTCGCTTTGCCGCAAAGGGAACCGAGAGTAACCTTGTTGCACAGAATGTAATAGCTTATGTTTTGTGCGGCACTTTGAAGCTTTTGCATCCTTTTATGCCTTTTATTACCGAGGAAATATGGCAGAGTCTGCCTCACGAGGGAGATAGCATAATGGTCAGCGACTATCCTGAATATAATTTGTCGCTTTCCTTTAGTGATGACGAAAGGAAAATGGATATGCTCATTTCAGCTATTAAAGCGATAAGAAACCGCCGTGCTGAAATGAATGTTCCTCCCTCAAAGAAGGCTGCGTTATATATTGTTACAAATCATACTGACGTTTTTTCTGACGCAACAGCCGTATTTTTTGAAAAGCTCGCTTCCGCTTCCCATGTCGTTGTCTGCGAAAACTATTCGGGAGACGATGCCGTTCAGATAATCACCGACTCGGCGGCGGTTTATATACCTCTTGCCGAAATGGTTGACTTTGAAAAAGAGCTTGAAAGACTGAACAAAGAAAAAGAAAACGTTCTGAAAGAGATTTCACGAATTGAAGGTAAGCTTTCAAACGAAGGCTTCGTTTCTAAAGCGCCTGCCGCGGTTGTCGACGGCGAGAGAGCCAAGCTTTCAAAATACCGTGATACGCTCACGGGTATTGAGGCAGCTATTGAAAAAATAAAATAACCGAGTTGCATGATGTGACAATTTGTGCGAAAAAATTATGATATCCTATCGGTGTAAAACCGATAGGATATTTTTTTGGTATAGAAAAATGGAAGAAATAAGAACAGTAACAACAAAAGACATGCTCACTGTATATGTATACGGTGAAATCGATCACCACAGCGCAAAAGGAATCCGCACGCAAATAGACAGGTATATACTCATGCAAAAACCTTCAAGCGTGAGACTCGAACTCTCGGGAGTTACATTTATGGATTCATCAGGTCTCGGACTTATAATGGGCAGGTACGCCCTGTGTACAGATGTCGGGTGTTCTCTTTGCGTGTTAAATCCAACTGATGCGGTAGCAAGAATAATATTTATGGCCGGACTTGAAAAAATAGTTCCCATTGAAAGGACACAAAAATGAAGAGTAAAGTAATAAATGAGATGAACATGGTCATTCCCTCGTATTCTGTCAATGAGAGCTATGCCCGTTATGCCGTATCGGCATTTGTTGCACAAATGGACCCGACGGTTGACGAGCTTGGAGATATCAGGACAGTTGTAAGCGAGGCGGTAACTAACTGCGTCGTACATGCTTACCGTGACGCGCCGGGAAAAATATACATAAGCGTAAAATGCTATGATGACGGGAAACTGCGCGTAAAAATACGCGACAAGGGCTGCGGTATAGCCGATGTCAAAAAAGCTATGGAGCCGCTTTTTACGACTGATACCACGGGCGAACGCGGCGGAATGGGTTTTGCAATAATGGAATCGTTTACCGATAAGCTTACCGTGCGTTCTTCACTCGGCTTCGGAACGACCGTCACCATGACAAAATGCTTAAATATTGTAAGAAAGTGATTGTATGCGTGATAACGAAGCTTTAATAAAGAAAGCGCAAGAGGGTGATGAAAAAGCGCTCTCCTGTCTTGTCGAGTCAAACATGGGACTCGTTAAAAAGCTCGCCGTGCGTTTTGTTGACCGGGGTGCGGATTATGAGGATCTTGTTCAGATAGGCTGTATCGGTATGATTAAAGCGATAAGAAGCTTTGATTTTTCATACGACTGTGTATTTTCGACATATGCTGTTCCATTGATTATAGGTGAAATACGCAGGTTTTTAAGGGACGACGGCATCATAAAAATAAGCCGTCAGATAAAACGGCAGGGCGTTGAGATACTGCGGGCGAAAGAGAAGTTTATTTCCGAAAATAACAGGGAACCGCGCATATCCGAGCTCGCGCAGATAACAGGCATATCAAGCGAGGACGTTGTTTATTGCCTTGAGGCGGTAAGTCCCGTACATTCTCTAAACGAACAGGCGGGTGAGGACGACGCCGAACTCGGGGATTTTATATACGACAAGCAGAATGAAATGGAGAATATTACCGACCGTATCGCCTTAAAGGAGGCGATAAGACAGCTTCCCGATATTCAGCAGAAGATAATAGTGTTAAGATACTATAAAGATATGTCACAGCAGCAAACGGGAAAAATCCTCGGTCTTTCACAGGTTAAAGTATCAAGGGAAGAAAAAAAGATTTTATCGTTATTGAAAGAGGCGTTATAGTAATTTACAAATTATTGTTGTAACTTTTTGCTTTTTATGATAGAATGTATAAAAGCGGAGGTTGCTATGATTATGAAAAATAATATTCTTCATTTGACAGCATTAGTTTTGACTTTGTCCCTGATTTTTTCCGGGGCGTCTTTTTGCGTTTCAAACGGAATGGACTTCGGAAGCAGCATCGATTCTGATGAAATATCACCCGTTTCGGTAATTATAACGGAAAGCGGAGAGGGATATCAGGTCGGAGATAATCTTTTGCCTGTCAAAAGAGACGGGAAAAATTATCTGTTTTTGCCGTCGACTGCTGACGCGAAAGCCTTAAAGCTCAAATATACGGGTGATTATGAGCTGTATGCGGAGGGCAATGATATTGCCGTTTCTTCAGGGGAAACTTTTACGGCAGATGTTTCCTCCGGAACGCTGACTGTATATGAGCTTTCATCCAACGGCAAATTATATAAACACTCATTGACTGTCATGCAATCCGCTAAGGTTTCTACGGTGTATATTAACCTTGAGGGCGGCGATGACGCACTTGAGCTCATTCACGCGAATAAGGATAACGAAACTACCGGTACCATGCGTATGAC
>CAMGCN010000060.1 GCA_946040935.1 uncultured Clostridia bacterium
CCCATAATCACGTTTAGCCCTTTTGCCTTGGCGTGGGTGTGATAGCCCACGCCAAGGCAAAAGGGCTAAACGTGATTATGGGAACGCCTACCGCGACTATCCCCGCATGGCTTGCCAAAAAGCACCCGGACATTCTATCGGAATTTGAGAACGGATGCAAGCGCACTTTCGGCGGCCGTCACATTTATTGCTTCAACAGTGAGCATATGTACGAATACTCGGAGAAGATTATCCGTGAGATGGTCTCTCACTATAAGGGAGAGAAAGCGATAGTCGCCTGGCAAACCGATAACGAGGTAGGACACGAGGGAAGCGACGTTTGCTATTGCGATAAATGCAAAAAGAAATTTCAGAGCTTTTTGAATGAAAAATATAACCGGGATATTGATAAACTAAACGAAACCTACGGAACGGCGTTTTGGTCGCAGGAGTACAACGGCTTTGACGAGATTCCCCTGCCTACCCAAACGATAACCACTCATAATCCGGCGCTTCGTCTCGACTGGGAGAGATTCCTTAACAAGTCGATAGTTGATTTTATGGCGTTTCAGTCAAGGCTCATAAAAGAGTGCGATCCCGACGCGAAAGTTATGCATGATTTTCCCGGCGGCGGACTCGATAAGCACGTTGACTATTCAAAGGTTGCGAAAATCGTTGACAAGGCGGCGTATAACAACTATCCCGTGTGGGGAGGGCAGAAGGAACCTATACCTCCGCACGAAATTGCATTCGGACTTGACTATATTCGCGGACTTAAGGGTGAAAATTTCTGGATAACAGAAGCGATAATGGGAGCGCAGGGACACGACGTAACGGGCTTCCTGCCGCGCCCGAATCAGGCGAAAATGTGGTCGTATCAGGCGATGGCGCACGGCTGCGATTCTCTTTTGTATTTCAGATACCGCGGTGCGACAAAGGGAGCAGAGCAATTCTGCTACGGCATTTTAGACGCCGACAATATAAAGGGACGAAAGTTCCGTGAAGTTCAGAGCTTCTTTTCGGATATTTCAAAATATTCGGCGGCCTTTGAAAGTCCTGTGGATAACAAGGTCGCCATAGTCTATGACTATGATTCTCTCGCTTCGTTCCGTATTCAGAGACAGAGCTTCCTGCTCGATGTTCAGACGGAAATGAAGAGATATTACAAGCCGTTTTTTAATGTTAACGTCGGCGTTGATATAATACCGGAGGACAGAGATTTTTCAGGCTACAGCATAGTTATACTCCCCCATATGATAATAACCAAACCCGAAATGGAAAATAAAGTAAAAGAGTTTGTTTCGCGAGGCGGTTCGCTTATATTAACTTATCGTTGCGACGTAAAGGATCCGGATAACAATATCCCGTTCGGAAAGCGCGTTCCCGTGAACTACCATGAGCTCGCAGGCCTTTACGTCACCGAAACAGAAAGTCTGCAGGAGCCCGACGCTTTTCCCGTTATCGGAGTGGGAGAATTTGAGGGGGAAAAGGGTGTCGGCGGAATATTCCGGGATATGATAGAGCCGGACGGCGCAGAAACACTCTTCCGCTACGGAGATGAGTTCTACGGCTCGTTTGCGGCGGTGACAAGAAACAAAGTCGGAGACGGTACGGTTTATTATATCGGCTGCGGACTTGACGACAGCCTGCTTGACACATTGATTCAGACTGTGATGAAAGAGCAGGGAATATCCGTGTATCCCACTCCCGACGGAGTGGAAAAGGTAAGGCGGGGGGATATCGTTATGTATATTAACCATAACGCAGAGGAGAAAAAAGTTGAAAATATAACTCTTGCCCCCTTTGAATGTAAAATAATTAAATGAACGGTACAAGCCGAACCCATAAAGGTTTGAAAGGGTCTTTTCCCACACAGCTTAGGTACAGCCACTTTAAGATTTGTGTTATTCTGTGCCCAAGCTGCCGCAGTTTTTGTTATGTGAGATTTGTGTGCCTTGTTTTTTGCCGGATTTATATGTTTTCCTTCCTGCGTGATGTAAATTATTTTGACTTATACGGCGCAAAAACACCCCTTGAAAGCGCTTTCAAGGGGTGTTTTGTATATGTCAGATTTTTGCTTTGATTGCCGTGTTGATTTTCTCTCGCAGCTCTAAAATATAGTCGGCATCTTCGGGATATTTCTTGAAAGTAATATCCTCGCCTGCCAGCCCGTCGATCAACGAGACAACATAATCTCTGCCGTAGAGACTCTCGCACAGCTTGAGAGCGCGCATGTCCTCTATGCCGTGCTTAAATACGAGATAGTGTATAGTGTCAAGAGTCGTTCCGTCTGCCGCAGGATAAACGCTGAACGCGTCGCCCGCAGGGACAAAGTAATCTCCGCTGGCGTCCTGATACGGATTTATAAGGTCGCAGGAGAATCGGTTGTAGTAGAAGTTAAAGCCCCACTGCAAAAAGCCCTTGATGTCGTATTTGTACATCTGTATGCCCATAATTCTGTTTCTTGCCGAGGGCATGGCGACGAATCTGTTTGAAACTTCGGAGGCTTCGCTGCAGCAGTAGTAGGTCCAGAGATCCGGCACCTTTGCCTCGAGGAAGGGTTCTATCGCGTGGCTGGACGGTACGGGACACATAACCGCGCCCGTCTTGTAAAACTCAAAGTTCGAGAGGGCGTCGAGAATGGTATAACCTTTAAGCACATTTTCTATTTTCGACTTTGCGGAAAGGTAGTTGTCGAGGTGGTCTATGTGCGGCTCGTCGGAAATGTGGTAGTAGCACATTTTATCAACTCCCTTTTTCTTTAAGAAGTCAAGCAGTGCTGTGAGAAATTCGTTTAAGAATTTACCGTATTCTTCTCCGCGTGCGTCGGTATCCCAGCCGAAGATTCTCTTATACTCTCCGTCAACCGTTGCCATGATTTTAGGCGCGTGGCCTGCACCCCACTGGGTGAAGAGATGGCTGATTTCTATTATTTTTACATTATATTTGAGTAAGAGGTCTATCCAACGGTCGAGTCTTGAAAAGCCGAACGAATACTTTCCGTTTGTCACGGTTACGTCAGTAAGCTGACATGTGGGGCGTTCTCCTCCGACCTTGGTGTCGAGCGGAACTGTAAAAACAGGCGTTAAAATCATGTTTATACCGCCGTCAACGGCCGCCTTTATGTAGTTTTCGATAATTTCCCAGTGGCGTTCGGAGAACATCTCGACGTTATAGTAGCTCGCGAGGCAGTCCGCATAAAACCATTGGGTGTAGTAAAGCTCCTGCTCGGGAAGGGACGCGTCAATTATCTCAAGCTCGAGAGTTGCCGACGCAAAAAGCTCGGTTCCCGTTTCGTTATAAAGCTCGATTGTTATGGGGTGCTTGCCTGCCGGGTATTTGCCGTCGGGGCGTATATCCACCCAAAGGCAACGAAGCTCGTAAAGCGCTATAATCGCCGAGTTTTCATATCTTAAGGGAGTAAGCAGGTCGGGATAAAGACCGGGGGTCTTTTTTAGGTAATTGTCGTCTCCGCATCCTTTTGCAACGGGCATGGAAACATTTACCTGCTCAACATTGCGAAGCGTAATGCAATCGGCGATGTCGGATACTACCTTGACCTTGGAAATAAGTTTGGTATAAACGGCGGGATCTGTCTCTTTCATAAGAAGCTGGACTGAAAGGTGCTCGTTTTTGAGCATGGAAATTTTCTTCAGCTCCTTTTTGTCCTGATATCTTTCGTCGGAAAAGCATTTTTCAAGCGACGAAATAAACTTGCATTTTAACGTGTCTCTCACTGTGATTCTCCTGTTTGTTTATTAATAATGCCAGGACGCACCGCTTAAGAGATATTTTCTCGTAAAGGTAATGACATTATTCTCTATTACATATCCTTTTTCTAATTTAACTCCGTTGAGAAAGACTGACGTGCTGTCGGTAATGGTCTTGCCGGCAGAAGCGGTCACTTTTACGGTGACCATGTAGTTTTCCGTATATACGAAGTGATCGGTCATGGGCCGTGTGTACTCTGCTTCCCATACGGTGTCTACCGTGTAAGAGCCTGTTTCATATGTAGGCGCCGCCATGGCCGGTATAACGGGAGTTCCCGGATCTTCTTCGGGCGGCTCCTCGAGGCTGATATTTATTACGGTAAGCTCACCGCTTGCTATCTGTGTAATCTTTTTAATAACAACTGCGACCTGTGCACGGGTGGAAAGACCGGTCGGCTCAAACTTTGTGCCCATACCGTTTATAACGCCTGCCTTTTGAAGGGCTGTTACCGCGTCCGCCGCATAACCGGCGATATCTTCCTGATCGTCAAAAGGTACTGCCTCTCTTATCTGTTCTGCCGAAAGTCCGGCGTAAGAAAGATACCTCTTTGTTATTACGCACATATCCTGTCTCGATATAGGAGCGTCAGGAGCAAAGGTGGTTTTGGATGTGCCGAAAACTATGCCGTTTGCGGCCGCCCACTTTACATATCCCGAGTACCACTCTCCGACGGGAACATCGGTGAATACCGTAGGCTCGTTCTTTTCATTGGGTGCGCCGTTCAACCGTCCGAGAACCGTGACGAACATAGCGCGCGTCATGTTTACGTTGACGCCGAATACATCATCTGCCATGCCGAGCAAAAGGTTTCTCTCGGCAACGAAGCTGATAGGCTCATAATACCATTCTCCTTCTTCAACATCCTTGAACGGGTTATTCCATTCTTCGCCCGAAACGGAAATGCCGATAGAGAAAATCATAACTATGCTGAGAAATGTGCAAAGAAATCTTTTCATATTCTTGCCCTCCTTGAATTCTATTATATTTTACAATAAAAAATAATTAAAATCAATAGCTGCTTGACTTATATAAAGCAAATATCTATAATAATTTACGGAAATATTTAACGGAAGGCGTGATAGGCGTGAATATTATAAAGCAGACAGACAATAAATTTCTTAATATGTACAGGGCGAGGGTTAAAAAGAAAAGCGGAAAAGAGTCGGACTATTTTTTTGCAAGCCGTATTCAGGATGAAAACTCGCTTATTGCAGTCACCCACGAGGATAAGGCGGCAGGGGTGGATATCGTCGCTTTTGCAGGCGATAAGGTGGTGCTCGTAAAGCAGTACCGCGTGCCGATAGACGGCTATATATATGAGTGCCCTGCGGGACTGTGCGAGGAGGGAGAGGACGCTGTTTCCGCCGCGATTCGTGAAATGAAAGAGGAGACGGGGCTTGACTTTACTCCTTATGATATGCCGAATGGATGGCAGAGACCCTTTTACACCTCGGTCGGAATGTGCGACGAGGCCTGCTCTACAATCTTCGGCAGTGCGTGCGGAGAGATCTCTCTTGAAAATTTAGAGGACGGCGAGCGCCTTGAGGTGGTTTTGTGCGACAGGGAAGAGGCGAGCCGAATACTCTCGTGCGAGAGGGTTTCCATAAGGTGCGCGCATGTTCTTATGCGGTTTGTGAAAGAGGGACCTTTCCGCCCGTGACGGCATATTTGCATGAGAATACGATAAATGTTTAGACAAACTCAACGGCTCACCTGTGTAAAGGGAGGCGGCAAAAAAAGCGTGACGTGAAATATCCGCTCGTGACGGCATATTTGCATGAGAATACGATAAATGTTTAGACAAATTCAACGCCTCACCTGTGTAAAGGGAGGCGGCACGGCGTATGCCGTGACGGAGGGATTGTAATGCAGATAAAACACAATAAAGATATAGTCCCGAACGCAAAGATATTACGAAAGAACATGACAAAAGAGGAAAGACATCTTTGGTATGATTTTCTGCGTACCTATCCGGTACGATTTTTACGTCAAAAAGTACTTGGCAAGTATATTGCCGATTTTTACTGCGCCCAAGCAAAACTTGTAATCGAGCTTGACGGATCCGTTCATTATACCGAGGAAGGAAAGAAGTACGACGGTGAACGCACGGCGTTTCTTGCAGACTACGGATTGACTGTTATCAGAATACCAAACACAGAGATACACAAAAACTTCCGGGGCGTATGCGAATATATAGACCGCAGAGTAAAACAATCCCTCAGTCAGCTTCGCTGACAGCTCCCTTTACACAAGGGAGCCGAAGGAGAGAGCAAACGATTTCCCTTTACGGGGAGCCGAGCGGAGTGCAAAAGATTTCCCTTTACGGAAAGTCGGACGGAGTGCAAAAGATTTCCCTTATACGGCGAGCCGTTGGGAGAGTGAAAACGGCTCCGCTTTTTACGAAGAATCGAGCGCAGTGCTGACACTCACCTTATACGGGAAGCCGAGCGGAGGGGGTGCTCAACGGCAAAATCCTCTATGGAATCTCCCGTTTAGCTGATGGTTTTCGGAAACAAAGAAGAACCTCTCTGCAAACGCAGAGAGGTCAGAGTCAGTTGTTATATTAACGGTGTATAACCAAGCACAGGCTGTATATCGGGCACGGTATATGAATTGCGCCGATGTATAACCAAGCACGGACGATATATCGGGCAGGGTATATGAATCGCGCCGGTGTATAACCAAGCACAGGCTATATATCGGGCAGGGTATATGAATCGCGCCGGTGTATAACCAAGCACGGACGATATATAGGCACGGTA
>CAMGCN010000061.1 GCA_946040935.1 uncultured Clostridia bacterium
ATAGCGTAGCGTCTCGTGGGCTCGGAGATGTGTATAAGAGACAGTCCATGTAGGGGAGCATGGCGTTAATTGCGGTCTTGCTTGTTTTTGTGGTTGCTGCGTTATCTGCGTATATTCTCATAATATTACTCATTCTTATTGTTTTGTTACCGAAAGCGGCCGACATTCATGTTAAAGTGCGCCGTCAGCCGACTTTTTTCTTTATTATCCTTATATTACACCTATTTACCTATCATGTCAATAGGTTGATAGAAAATTGTTGAAATATTCATATATTGCCTTATGTTTCAGGTAAGAAAAGTTATTATATTTTTAACAAAAAGACGCATTGATTTATAACATATATTATTACATATTTTGATATACTATGTGTATTATTTTACAACCGATTACATAAGCGAGGTGCACAGCTAAAAATGGATTTATTGATTACGGTTATTGTCACTTTTTTCGCAGGAATGGGGGCAGGTCTCGGCACCGGATTTGCCGGAATGAGCGCGGCGGCTGTGATTACGCCCATGCTTGTGACATTTTTACATATGGAGCCATATACGGCGGTCGGAATAGCTCTTTCCTCCGACGTGCTTGCAAGCGCCGTCTCTGCTTATACCTACGGCAAAAATAAAAATCTCGACATACGAAACGGTTTAATCATGATGGTGAGCGTTTTGGCGTTTACCGTTGTGGGAAGCTATGTGTCGAGCTTGGTCCCGTCGGGAACAATGGGCAACTTCTCTGTATTTATGACTTTCCTGTTAGGTATTAAGTTTATTGTAAAGCCGGTTATGACGACTAAAGAATCCATGCAGGCCGTTTCGCCTAAAAAACGGATTGTGCAATCGGTGCTTTGCGGAATAATAATAGGTTTTATCTGCGGATTTGTAGGTGCCGGCGGCGGTATGATGATGTTACTCATTCTCACGTCTGTGCTTGGGTATGAGCTGAAAACGGCTGTGGGAACAAGTGTGTTTATTATGGCCTTTACGGCGTTTACCGGTGCGATTTCCCATTTTGCTATCGGAGGAAGTCCCGACCTTACGGTATTCGCTTTGTGCGTGGTCTTTACTTTTCTGTGGGCAAGAGCTGCCGCAATCTTTGCAAACAAAGCGTCACCCAAAACCCTGAACAGGGCAACGGGTGTTGTTCTTTGTACTCTCGGCGTAGTCGTTATGGTGTTTTCTTTATTATCATAAGATGAATTGCCGATGTGATATATTGAAAAAGGCTATCGGTTATTTTTGAGTCATCTGACTAAATTTCTCTGCAAACAAAAAAGGGGCGGCGAGATTTTAATCTCTGCCGCCCCGTTCTATTGCCCGAAAACAAATATACTTATTTTCAATGTAAGAATTATGTCGTAAATTAAATACCGCGTTTGCCGCTTGTGCGGATTTATATTTCAAAAGAAATGATGTCTTGGTTTTCTTGTGCGATACGGAGAATGTCGGCGTTTGTCGCTTTATCTGAAACGCGGGAGGAAATCCGCAGGGTTTCCGTGTCTCCCTCGCGCTTAAAGCGGCAGCCCTCTATCTGTACATTATACGGGGCAAAAGCTCTTTCAAAATTCTCGTACGCTTCGGGCGAATACTTCAGCGTCACTGTCAGCTCGCTGTAGCCCGACGTGTCAACAGTCTTTAAGCTAATATGTAGGATTATCTGTGCGAGAATGAGAATGAAGGTGCCGAAAATCCCGACGAAATACATTCCCGCGCCGATTGCCATTGCCACTCCTGAACTCGCCCACAGGCCTGCCGCGGTTGTAAGACCGCGAACGGCGGTATTCTTGACAAAAATTATTCCCGCACCGAGAAATCCGAGTCCCGTGACTATGTTGGCGGCGATACGCGAGGCATCGGCGGAAATGCCGTCTACCCGTACAACGTCGAAAAAGCCGTACTTTGATACCAGCATTATCAGCGTCGCGCCTATTGCGACGAGTATATGTGTGCGTATTCCCGCGCCCTTTTGCCGCTTGGTCCTTTCAAGACCTACTATGCCGCCGCACAATACCGCGACGAGTATTCTTATCACACATGTGAGAAGAAAATATCCGTGTTCGGGCGTCGCATACAGTATATCGTTTAGTAATGTTTGAATTGCCATAGATTACTCTTTTCTTTTGTATGTGTATAATTTTTTTATGTTATTCGCTTGATTATTTCGGCGCATTGCGCCCTGGTTGTCATGGATTTCGGACTGAAAATATCTCCGCCCATTCCGCTGACTACCCCTGCGTTTGCGAGGCGCATAACGCTCTCGTAGGCCCATGGTGAGATTTTATCTTCGTCCTTGAAATGAGCCTCTTTGAGATTTCCGAACGTGATATCCATCGCGTCGGCATATGTGCATATAATCCGGCACATTTGTTCTCTTGTTATAGCTTCGTCGGGCTCAAATTTATTTTCGCCCATTCCCGAGACGATTGATTTTTGCCTTGCCCATTCTACATAAGGTCCGTAGTACTCGGTCATGTCAACGTCAAGAAAGGGAGAGGTTTTATAATCAGAGGCGTTTATTTTTTCTATCCTGCCGATAACGGTGACGAACATTCCGCGCGTCATATTCATCTCGGGCGAAAATATGGTTTTTCCCGTCCCCGAGAGATAACCTTTTTCATAGCAATATTTTACGCTGTTATAGTACCACGCCGTTTCTTTTACATCCGTAAAGGGTATTTTCGGTGTGGGTGTATAGCCGTTAAGTCCCTTATCTTTAATATATGTAGGATAGTCTGTGTAGCATACGTCAAAATCGAAAAAGCAGGACATTCCGTCTATTTTTCCCGAGCTGGTGTATTGCCAGAGATTGTAGGACTCTGAGCTTCCCGAGCTGTCCGTGCCGTCGCTTGTCCATTTTGCAAGCCAAAGAGGATAGCCGGAGAGAGCGTTTTTGTCGAGATAGTTGTTAAACCAGTTCTGACTTGCGTACACTCCTGCGAGATATCCGTTCTCTTTCATTGTAAGCATAAAGGCAAGGCACATTTCCGTGCGCGTTTGGGTGGTGAGTCCGCCCTGGTATTCTTCGTCTTCTATGTCGAAAAATATGGGGTACTCAAATTTCTTTCCCTCTATCCATGAGAGAACATGCTTCGCGTCGAGCTTTGCGTCTTCGACGCTTTCCGCATACGAGTAGATATATGCGCCCACATTGAGTCCTGCCGCCTTTGCCGCGGCGTAGTACTCTTCAAAGCGGTCGTCCTTTTTTCCCGTTTCATAGTAGCTGTAACCCACGCGGAGAATGACGAAGCTTTTGCCCGCGGCCTTTATCCTGTTAAAGTCAAGCTCTCCGTTGTGAGAGGAGATATCTACTCCGTATTCCTTAAACGACGCGCCGTTTGAGAGTATGCCGAATGAGGAAAGCAAGAGAACAAAGGCGAGAAGTAAAGCGTATGTTTTTTTCATTTTTCTTATATTTATCATTGCTTTTCGCTTCTGTAATAGTTTATAAGACAACCGCGCAGGATTATCGTGCGTTCGTCGTCTGTGAGTTCGCCGAGCTTGAGGGTAAAGTGCTTATCCGAGTTAAGCAGATACGCGTCTATTTCCTCTTTCTTTTCCTCTACTGCTTTTTTGACGTTCGGTATGTAGATTAAGTCGCCGGAACTGAAGAAATCGGCATTTTCCTCGGTGAGGAAAGGAAGCATGCCCCAGTTTATGAGGTTACTGCGGTAACGCTTTGTCGCGTATTCGCGCGCAATGTTTGCACAACCGCCCAGCACACGCTGGCAGGAGGCCGCCTGCTCGCGCGCGCTGCCGTCTCCCGGCTTGTTCGCGTAAATAACGCTTCCGATATTAACATCAGGCTCGCCGCCTTTGATTTTTTTCATCTTTTCATAGGACGATGCGATTATATCGGGCGTTTTTCCCTCACGGCGTTCGGTCTCTTTTTTGAATACCGCTTTTGCGCGCTCTACATATTCGGGAACTTTCCGAGAGAGTGTGAATGTGGCCAGCTTCAGGGGATTTGAACGGTATGAGGAGGTTTCTCCCGAGGGGATAAGCTCGTCGGTAGTGGTTACGGGATCGTCAATGACCGCCGTTACCTCGAGAAGCAAATCTTCCGAGAGGGGAGGCATCTCGGGCCAGCTTGTAATGTTCGGACCGAATTTCAGCTCTGCTTCAGGCTTTGCCTTGCCGAAGCCGTTGTATACGCGGTTTTTGTAAACCGTGTCGTCGAAATGATACGGTTTATTTGAGTATTCAACATCAAGGTCTGTCGCAGGAGTGAGTACGCCGCCGTTTGCCGCCGTTGCGGCGATAGAACGCGCGTCCATGAGTGCGACCGCCGCAATCTGCGAGTCGGCAGGCTTGCTTCCCTCGCGGTTGGGGAAATTACGTGTAGAGTGGCGAATGGAAAGTCCGCCGTTTGCAGGCACGTCTCCTGCGCCGAAGCAAGGACCGCAAAACGCGGTGCGTATTGTCGCGCCTGCTTGGGCGAGGTCTGCCATACTGCCGTTTCTCATCAGCTCTATGCTGACAGGCTCTGACGCAGGGTAGACGGAAAGGGAGAACGCGCCGTTTCCTATACTTCTTCCGCGCAAAATGTCTGCCGCGGCGACGAGATTGTCATATATACCGCCCGCACATCCGGCGATAACGCCCTGGTCAACCTTGACCTTTCCGTCGGAGGTAATCTTGTCCTCAAAGTTAAGCTCTGCTTTGCCTTTGAGCTGTTTGCGCGCGTCGAGAGCGCATTTATGCAAGATGTCTTTTGCGTTTTCGTTGAGCTCTTTTATTGTAAACACGTTGCTCGGGTGGAAGGGAAGAGCGATCATGGGCTCGACCTTTGAGAGATCGATAACTACCGCGCCGTCATAGTACGCCGTGCCGTTCGCAGAGAGCTTTTTGTAGTCGCTCTCACGTCCGTGCAGGGTAAAGTACTTTTTCGTTTCTTCGTCTGTTTCCCAGACAGAGGAAAGGCAGGTAGTCTCTGTCGTCATGACGTCTATGCCGCATCTGAAATCGATGGGGAGCTTCTTTATTCCGTCGCCTATAAATTCCAGAACCTTGTTCTTTACAAATCCCTTTGCAAATGTGGCGCCGATAAGCTCCAGGGCGACGTCCTGCGGTCCTACGCCTGCTTTGGGAGAGCCCGTGAGATATACCGCGACGACCTCGGGCGCGTCTATATCGTAGGTGCGGCGAAGGAGCTGTTTTACAAGCTCCGGTCCTCCCTCTCCTATCGCCATGGTTCCGAGAGCACCGTAACGGGTATGGCTGTCCGAGCCGAGTATCATCTTACCGCATGCCGCCATGTTTTCTCTCATAAACGAGTGGATGACCGCCTGATGTGCAGGGACATATATACCGCCGTATTTTTCAGCCGCGGAAAGTCCGAAAACATGGTCGTCCTCGTTTATCGTGCCGCCGACGGCGCAAAGGCTGTTGTGGCAGTTTGTGAGTACGTAAGGAATGGGAAATTCAGTCATTCCGCTCGCGCGTGCAGTCTGTATTATCCCGACGTAGGTTATATCATGCGACGCCATAGCGTCAAATTTTATCTTAAGCTTTTTATCGTTTCCGCTCACATTGTGCGAGGAAAGGATAGAATAAGCGATAGTGTTTTTCCTTGCCTCGTTCGGCGATAGCTCGCTTTCTCTTGTGAGCTTTCCCTTTTCATAGTATATTCCGCCTGAAATAAGTTCTGTTGCCATTTGTTATGTACTCCTGTTTTTAGTTACGCTTTGTGATTTTTACGGTGCAGCCCTCGACTGTGAGAGTCGTTCCGTCGGGAAGGGATATCCCCTTTACGCTTTGTGAATAGTTTCCGCCTTCGTCGGCAAGCCCCATCATCTCGTCTATTCCGTCCCCCGATGATGCGTTTGACGATGTGACGGTTCCGTAGCCTGATACTATGGAGAAGTCGTATGTCCCGGCCGTAAAGTCCTTGCCCGATGTGTATGTACCTGCGGCAAGCTCTTTTTCGCTTCCGCTTTGTGATGAGGTTGCAGATATTTCCTCGGGCTGTGATACATAGGATACTCTCATACGCAGAGAACCCGTGACTGTCATTTTTGTGCCGCTGTATAAGACCATGTTTTCAACGGTGCCGGTATATCCATCCTCTGTGCCGAACGTGGGGATAGAAAGCGTGCCGTTTGATGTTGAGATGCTTCCCGTGCCTGATATCGCGGTGAAGTCAACCGTACCTGCGGGCAGGTCGGTTCCTATTACATAGTTTCCCGCGCCTAAATCGTATTCTTTATAGTAATTGTCTTTGGGAGTTTTGACGGTTGCTGTGTTGGGGGTGTTCTGCGTCTGGGAGCCTGTGTTTCCTTGTGCTGTTCCGTTTGAGTTATTTACCGTCGGGTTCGGATTATCTCCCGTGACGGGTATCGGGGACGCGCTGTTTTGAGAATCGGGCTTTTGCGTTTCGTCGGCGCTTGTATTTACCGACGGAGCAAGCGACTCTGCCGAGGGGACGGCGTCCGCTTCTATTTTCCCTGTGTCGCACCCCTTTACTGCCAGCACGATGATAATAATAACGGCGCAGACAAAAAT
>CAMGCN010000062.1 GCA_946040935.1 uncultured Clostridia bacterium
AAACACCTGAATATGATATTTGCAGAATAATTGTTGGCGTGCACCGTCATCACTCCCGTTAATTTTATCCTTAAAAAGTTCTTTTATTGTTTTGTTGTTTTCGTCTGAAATTGATTTAGCAAATTTCATCGGGTCAACATTTAGATTGGATAAATGATTCATAAGCCATCTCCATATAAAGAATAAAAATATTATATCACAATTTTCAAATTATCACAACAGCCTATCAAAAACCGATAAAAGCAACTCTGCCGATTTTGATTCCGCACATTCGTAAAACGCAACCTCCTTTGCTACAATAAATGCAAAGGAGGTAATTTTATGGCAAATTTTATAGAAGAATTTTATTACGGCAATCTCGATCCGCAGGCACGAAGTACCAAGCAGAACAAAGCCGTGCAGAAACAAATGGAGGTCTTAATGCTCAATGAGGACTTCTTGACTGAAAGGCTTTCCGGCGAAAATAAAAAGAAATTTCTCGACTTTGTAAATGCGTGGGGCGTGGTAAACGGCGAATCCAATCTTGACAGCTTTATGATGGGGTTTCGGTTGGGAGCCAACTTTACCTACGACACCTTCGTTGCCACCGACACCCCATTTCAAGACTTGCTGAAGGAGTGACCGATATGCGAGATAAGAAGTATTACATAGCACTTGATGATTTTGAACTGCGGGTAGTTGTGAACTGTCTGAACGAAATGAGAAACAACCTTATTGCCAATGACAAGTACACCGATGCGGTGGATCGTTATAAATTGCGGCTTTTCCGATTTTTTATACCAAAAAATAACACATTCATAATATGCGAGCAACATAAAAAGGACTGCCGACGCAGTCCTTTTCAGTTTTGAGTTTTGGAAATACATTAGCCCTGATATATGGGGAATTTTTCGCAAAGGGTGACAACCTCTTCGGTGACGCGCTCCTTGCTTGCGTCAAAGTCGTTGATAATGTCATATATCCAACCTGCGATAAGCTCCATTTCCGCTTCCTTAAAGCCGCGGGAGGTAACGGCAGGCGTACCTATACGCACGCCGCTCGTAATGAAAGGCGAAAGAGGTTCGTTTGGTACGGTATTCTTATTCGCTGTGATATGTACCTCATCAAGGCGTGCTTCGAGTTCTTTTCCCGTAACTTCCGTTCCTCTTAAATCAATAAGCATAAGGTGGTTGTCCGTTCCGCCCGAAACAAGCTTGACGCCGCGCGATGTGAGAGCTTTTGCAAGAACCTTTGCATTCTTTGCTATCTGTTCCTGATATGCCTTAAATTCGGGTTTAAGCGCCTCGCCGAATGCGACCGCCTTTGCCGCGATAATATGCATAAGAGGTCCGCCCTGCACGCCGGGGAATATAGCCTTATTTATCTTCTTGAACATTTCCTCGTCGTTACAAAGTATGAGTCCGCCGCGAGGTCCGCGCAGAGTCTTGTGAGTTGTAGTAGTCACTACGTGGGCATAAGGGACAGGCGAGGGATGAACGCCCGCCGCGACAAGGCCTGCAATGTGCGCCATATCTACCATAAGGTAGGCCCCGACCTCGTCCGCAACTTCACGGAACTTTGCAAAGTCGATAGTTCTCGAGTATGCGCTCGCGCCTGCTATAATCATTTTGGGCTTACACTCAAGGGCGATTTTTCTCATTTCATCATAGTCGATAAATCCGTCGTCGTCAACACCGTAAGGAACTATGTTGAAATATTTTCCCGAAATATTTACGGGAGAACCGTGAGAAAGATGTCCGCCGTGCGCCAGATTCATACCCATAACTGTATCACCCGGTTCACAAAGCGCGAAAAATACCGCGAGGTTTGCGTTCGCACCCGAATGAGGCTGAACATTCGCATAGTTTGCGCCGAAAAGCTCTTTTGCCCTCTCACGCGCAAGCTCCTCTACTTCATCAACGTAAACGCATCCGCCGTAATACCTTTTACCGGGATAACCCTCGGCATATTTATTTGTAAGTATACTGCCGGCAGCGAGCAATACCGCCTCGGAAACTATATTTTCCGACGCTATCAGTTCGATATTGTGTCTCTGACGGTTTAGCTCTCTTTCACATGCTCCGTATACTTCAGGATCGTATTGTGACAGTTTTTCAAAAAACATATATACCTCCAAAATAATACATCTTTATATAGTATACCTTTTTCGGAAATATAAATCAAGATGATTTGCAAAATACTGTCGTTTTTTTGTATATTTATATAAAATATCCTCCGACGCGCGAGGCGCGACAGAGGATTTTTTCTCAATATTTATAAATAGTTTCTCAAATCTACCGCAAGGCGCTCCTCAATATTTACAAGCCTTCGAGTGATTTCTTTCGCCTGATTATCCGCGCCTTTGTACTTATTCATATATCTGTGCAGAAATTTGACGCCCATATTGCAGCCGTCGGTTACAAGGTCTGCGATTCTCTCGTCGGTCTCGTCAACGCTTGATACAGTTGTTGTTTTCATATGTGCCATCGCCTTTGCGACGGGATGCGGTTCCTTGCCTTCATCGCCGAGCCGTTCGAGCAGTATATGTGTTTCATCTCCGAGTTTTGAGTGTTCTTCCTTTGAATCCTTTAACAGTTGATACAGTCCCTTATCTTCCACCTTTTCAAGAACATCGTCTATGGTTGCAACTCCCATTTTTATTCCTGAATTACATTCCCTTAACAGTTTTACGGTATCGTCTTCAGTCATGAGTTTTCCTCCGTATTCTTATATAATATTTCCGCGGTGTATGCGTCAACATCATAGTAGTACTTCATACCGCCGCACGTAAAGACAAAGAAATAATATTCCTTATCGTCTGCTTTTTTCAGCTCTTCTTTTTCAAAAGTTACCTCTTCGTCCGAGTAATGAGCATCTGAGAGCGCCGCGCTTCTCGCCTGTAGCATAGACAAACGCTCTTTGCCCGTTGAATTTGTGAAGTATTTCTGCGTGCCGGCTATTATCTCCTCGATTCGTTCCATCACCATTTCAACGGTATCGCCTAATCCCACGATATTACCGGCACCCTGTCCCGAATCCGGCATGCCAGGTTGAGATGTGCCATCAGGCTCTGTGCTCTCTTGTGTATTCTCTGTCATGCCTGTAGAGTCAGTATCTGACGGCAAAATACTGTCTATACCCGGCATGCTGTCCTCTTGCGTATCGCTGTTGCCGTTTTCCGTATCATCTGTCATTTCCGTATCATTTGTCATACCCGTATCGTCTGTCACTGCCGTATCACATGAAATCAAAAACAGAGATATGCAAACTGTTACAGCAAATACAAAAAAAGTCCTTTTCATCCTGCATATTCCTTTCCAAAGAACGGAGCGCTGTCTGAATACGATCACACTCCTGTACAAATATTTTGAACATATTTCAAAAAAAAATACACGCACACTGTTTTTTTAATAACACATGGTAAGCGCCTGTTTTCCACACGAGCCGCAACGCTTAAAAATATAATCGAGATTAAATGCGACACGCGGTAAATATCCGAGGTCTTCAAGCAGGGTGAACAAAGGGAAGAAAATCGCCATTGGAGGAAGCATTACTCCCACAACCCAAGCCGTAGTCATATACGCTCCGTCTACAAGAGAACCGACGACAAACTCGGGCGCACCGACAGAAACAAGAGCCGATCGCAAATGCGAACCAACCCAAAAGAGAAAACCCGTCAAAAGCTCCGACGGTTTATTCGCGCCGAACACGGTTATCCACAATACGAGAAACAGCAAGAGAAGCATACCGAGCATGCCGGTGTATTTACCTGTCAAAAAAGCGTCGAGTTTTCTTTCTCTTTCGCGTTTTTTACTGTCGGCAAAGGTAGTAACCGAACGCGCGATAGTACGTGCGTCGAGCGCCGTCTTTTCCTTATCGCCGCACTCACGGATATCGGAAGGATTATCCGCGGCGTAAAACATCGCTTCGCACAGTTTATCCATTCCCTCGCCCGAAATCGCCGACGCGCCGACGACGGGAACGCCCAGCTTTTCGGAAAGAAGCTCGGTGTCTACCGTTATTCCCCTGCTCTTTGCCTCGTCCATAAGGTTGCAGCAGACGACAACCCCGCGCGTAACCGACATTATTTGCAATGCAAGTATGAGATTTCTTTCAAGGCCCGACGCATCGCAAACGACAACAGTGCAGTCGGCGTCGCCCTTTTCTATCGCATCTCTTGCCACATCTTCATCATAGGAAATACTATACAGAGAGTAAGTACCCGGGATATCGGTAATTTCCGCCTTTCCCATCTCACACTCAAAAAACCCCCGTGCACAACCGACTGTTTTTCCTGCCCAGTTTCCTGTATGCTGGTTCATTTTGGTAAGATAATTAAAAACCGTACTTTTACCGACATTCGGATTTCCCGCCAGGGTTACCTTTATTGCTTTCAAATACTTAAAGCCACCTTTTGTGCGTCTTCTTTCCTCACAGCAACAACCGTACCGCAAATTTCATACGCGCGAAGCGAGCCGTGCCCGTCACTCTGAAGCGCGCGAACAGCCGCACCGTTTGTAAAACCGAGGTCAAAAAGTCTGTTTTTTATTGAACAGGTGTCAAGCACCGTGATTATTTTTGCTTCGTTTCCGCTTTCAAGTCTGTCGAGTGTATATAATTCTGTCATATTATTGTCATCCCTTTAATATTTTTACCTATGGAAACATTGTTTCCAATAGTATAGTATTCCACGGGCGGAGGATGGGTTACAACGGAAAAGGATTTTTACACGCAAAAAACATATGAAAACAAAAGGGACATAACTCCGTCTATGGAGGACTACATAGAGATGATATACCGCGCAAAAGACGATAAGGGACAGATACGCCTGTCCTCCCTTGCAAAAAAGTTAAACGTAGGGGTAAGCGCGGCAAGCAAAATGGCACACAAATTAAAAGATTGCGGATATATCAGTTATGAGCCGTACGGCATCGTTGCCATAACAAAAAAAGGAGAGAATGAAGGCAAACGGCTGATTTCCCGTCACAACATTCTCTCTGATTTTTTCTCTTATATAAATTCAAGTGACAACGAGCTTGAACTCGTCGAAAACATTGAGCACTTTTTTGACGACCGCACGGTAGAAAACCTGCGGATACTGCTGATATCGTTAAAGGGAGATTAAAGATGTGCAATGCTCCTTTATCGACTCATAGTCATGAGTAACAATAATTCCGCCCTGCGTTTTTTCCCGTATCGCCGAAAATACGATTTTTTTCATCTGCGCGTCGAGAGCACGAAAAGGCTCGTCAAGCAGGATGAAAGGCCGCTTTGAGCACAGCGCGCGTACAACTGCAACTCTTACTTTCATGCCGCCCGAAAGCTCGGACGGCTTTTTGTCAAGCGAGTCGCCCATTCCGAAGCGGATAAGCAGTTTTTTCGCCTCGTCGGCGTCGCCTGCAACGGATGCGTTTTCAAGCGCGCTTATGCCCTCAAAAAGACGGGGCTCTTGAAAAACGACCGAAATATCGCTTCTGTCAATGCTTCTTAACTCCGCCCCCCTTTCAAGTCCGCAGAAAAGCCGCAAAAGGGTGGTTTTTCCGCTTCCCGAAGCGCCTGTAAGCGCGGTAAAACCCTCTCGGGAAAAAGAAAAAGACGCATTTTCAAAAATAACTTTATCACCGTATGCAAAACGTCCGATATCAAGTTCTATCATTTTTATCACCCACAAAATGCGACAGAATCTTTTCGAGAATAATACTGAAAATCACCACCACGCTCGTCCACGCGAAAAGCATGGGAGTTTCAAGATAGCTTTTAGAAAGGAAAATCTCATTGCCGATTGATTTGTCGGGACGGCAGAGAACCTCCGCCGCAATACCCGATTTCCACGCAAGACCGAGAGAAGCGGTAAGGCCGGCGGCGAAATATGACTTTACGGAAGGTATATACAAAAGCTTCATTCTCTTTATGAATGAAAATCCGTACACCTGTGCAACCTCGCGTAAATCCTCGCTCACACTTTCAATTCCCTTTTTCACATTTATCCACATAATAGGCATAACGATGAGAAAAACCGTAAAAACCGGGACTCTCTCACGAGGAAGAAAATACCATGCGAGTATTATAAACGAAGCTACGGGAACGCATCTTATAACCGCGACGGCAGGCGAAAAAAGCGAGCAAAAAATCTTGTTTTCCGAAAACACCGCCGTAAGCGTACCTAAAAACACGCCTATGGCAAATCCGATAAGAATCCTCAAAAAGGAAGACAGGCAGATAAGCCAAAAACCGGCGTCGCAAAAAAGAAGAACGAGGGTATGCAAAGTCGAGACCGGCGAAGAAAAAATGAGCTCATTACCGATAATAATCGAAACTGTTTCCCATATTAAAATCCAGAAAAAAAGTACTGCCGCACCCGACAGTACTTTTTTCGTCTTACTTCTGATAGTAGAAGCTCTCATCGGGCATGTTGCCGCCGACGCTCTTGGCGTCGGCATCATAAAGCACCTGAAGGCTGTCTCTTATACACATCTGACGCTGCCGACGAAGGCTTAGGTGTA
>CAMGCN010000063.1 GCA_946040935.1 uncultured Clostridia bacterium
CGATAGCGTAGCGTCTCGTGGGCTCGGAGATGTGTATAAGAGACAGATATGCCGAGATCGTTTATATTGACAAAAGAAAAAACGGTGGTAAGCGAATTAAACACAGCAACGGTAAAAAGCCGTATAAATAAAAAATAAACAAGATAAAACGCATAAGCGAGGAATGACTATGCAGGAAAATATCAATAACTACGACGAAAATCAAATACAGGTTCTTGAGGGACTCGAACCGGTAAGAAAGCGTCCGGGCATGTATATAGGCTCGACGTCCATCCGGGGTCTTCACCACCTTGTATATGAAATTGTGGACAACTCTATCGACGAGGCGCTGGCAGGATACTGTGACAAAATAACAGTCACCCTTCATTCTGACGGAAGCTGTTCGGTAAGGGACAACGGACGTGGAATACCCTCGGGTATACATCCTACCGAAAAAAGACCGACTCCCGAGGTTGTCTTTACAGTCCTTCACGCAGGGGGAAAATTCGGCGGCGGCGGATACGAGATTTCGGGCGGTTTGCACGGAGTAGGCTCGTCTGTCGTCAACGCTTTGAGCGAGTGGTTTGAATATATCGACTACAATGAGGGACATCACTTCACACAGCGCTTTGAAAGAGGAAATAAAGCGAGCGAGTATAAAGACCTCGGCCCGAGCGATGAAACGGGACTTTATGTACGTTTCAAGCCTGATGGCGAGATTTTTGAAGAAGTTGTCTTTGATTATAATACTCTCCTTGAGAGAATGAGAGAGCAGTCCTTCTTAAACGCGGGCGTGAGAATAGTATTCCGTGACGAGAGGGGAGAAGAGCCTGTTGAAAACGACCTCTATTGTGAGGAGGGTATCAAGGGCTTTGTTGAATACGAGGTTTCAAGAAAGAAAAACATAAAACCGCTTACCGACATTATTCACTTAAAGACAAAGTATGAGGAAAAGGACGCGACGGTAGAGCTCGCTTTCCAATATACCAGCGATTACAGTGAAAATCTGATTTCTTTTGCAAATAACATTCACACAATAGAAGGCGGAACTCACGAGGACGGCTTTAAGACGGCGATAACCAGAATACTTAACGACTACGCCCTTTCAAAGAAGCTGATAAAAGACGAAAAGGACAAATTCACGGGCGACGACGTCCGCGAGGGACTTTATGCCGTAGTTTCCGTCAAACTGCCCGAGGCGCAGTTTGAGGGACAGACAAAAGCAAAGTTAGGCAACTCGTATATACGCAAGCTCGTTTCGGATTTGCTGAAAGTAAAGTTCGGAGAGTTTCTCGAGGAAAATCCCGCCGAAGGCAAGACGATTATAGAAAAAGCTGTTTTAGCGGCAAGAGCGAGAAATGCGGCAAGAGAAGCAAGGGAAAAGACGAGAAGAAAATCTCCCCTTGACGGAATGACTCTTCCCGGAAAGCTCTCTGACTGCAACGAAAAGAACGTAGAGCTGACAGAGCTTTTCCTTGTCGAGGGAGACTCGGCGGGAGGAAGCGCAAAGGACGGAAGAAACTCCCGTTTCCAGGCTATACTTCCCCTGCGCGGAAAGGTGCTTAACGTGGAAAAAGCGAGAGCCGACAAGGTTTATTCAAACCAGTCGCTCACACCTATTATCCTCGCTCTCGGATGCGGAATAGGTCCTGAATTCAACATAGAGAAATTAAGATACGGCAAGATCATCATCATGGCCGACGCCGACGTTGACGGAGCGCATATAAGAATACTGCTTTTGACATTCTTCTTCCGTCATATGAGACAGCTTATCGAGGAGGGGCACGTTTACGCGGCACAGCCGCCCCTTTACAAAATAATCAAAGGCAAGCAGGAACAGTACGCCTTCTCGGATGAAGAAAGAGACGAGAAAATAAAGGAAATGGGCGGAAGCGCCCATGCCGAGAGATATAAAGGTCTCGGTGAGATGAACCCCGAGCAGCTCTGGGAAACGACAATGGACCCCGAACGCAGAACTCTCGTCAGACTGACAATAGAAGACGCGGAAAAGTGCGATAGGATGTTCTCTCTGCTGATGGGCGACGAGGTCGACCCGAGAAGAGAATTTATCGAGCAGAACGCAAAGTATGCAGAAAATCTCGACATTTAATAAAAATACAGTTTTCGAGAAAGGAAAACGATGAAAAAACAACACTACGACGAAAACGAAAATATAGAGTTTCCGGAACAAAAAATAACCGAAACAATAATAGACGGGGAAATACAAAATTCCTTCCTTTCCTACGCCATGTCGGTACTTACCAGCCGCGCGCTGCCCGATGTCCGCGACGGCTTAAAGCCGGTACACCGCCGTATCCTCTACGCTATGTACGAGGATCATCTCACATACGACAGCGCATACCGAAAAAGCGCGACGACGGTCGGTAACGTCCTCGGACGGTATCATCCTCACGGAGATTCGTCCGTTTACGACGCCATGGTACGTCTTGCACAGTCATTTTCTCTTCGCTATCCTCTTATCGACGGTAAAGGAAACTTCGGTAACGTAGACGGCGACTCTGCGGCGGCATACCGTTATACCGAGGCGAAGCTCGAGAAGATAACCGATAATATGCTCTCGGATATAGAAAAAGACACGGTTGATTTCATTCCCAACTTTGACTATTCGCGAAAGGAGCCCTCTGTTCTTCCCTCACGCTTTCCCAACCTGCTTGTAAACGGCAGTATGGGAATAGCCGTCGGTATGGCGACGAATATACCCCCTCATAATTTGGGAGAGGTAATAGACGGCACCCTTTATTATATAGACCATCCCGACGCAAGTGTGGATGAGCTTATGGAATATATCAAAGGCCCCGACTTTCCGACCTACGGAACAATATACGGCACAGCCGGTATCAAAAAGGCATATGAGACGGGACGCGGCAAGGTCATGGTGCGCGCCAAGTGCAATATCGAGGAGGATAAGCACCGAATTATTGTAAACGAGATACCCTACGGAGTAAACAAGAGTATGCTCGTTCAGACAATAGCCCAGCTTCATTCCGACAAGCGTATTGACGGTATCACCGGAATGCGCGACGAGTCGGACAGACGCGGTATGAGAATAGTTATCGAGTACAGGCGAGATGTAAATCCCGAGATACTCTTAAATCAGCTTTATAAATACTCCGAGCTTCAGTCGACCTGCGGTATGAACATGGTCGCGCTCGTAAAGGGAGAGCCGAAAACTCTGTCTCTTACCGAAATACTCAAAAACTATGTCGAGTTTCAGGAGGAGGTTGTAGCCCGCCGTACACGCTTTGATCTCGACAAGGCTGAAAAGAGAGCTCATATTTTAGAGGGTTATCTTGTCGCGATAGACAATATCGACAGGGTTATTTACATCATCCGTCATTCAGACTCTATTCCCGACGCAAAGCAGAAGCTCATTGAAAGCTTCCCGCTCGACGAAATTCAGGCACAGGCAATAGTCGACATGACGCTGGGTAAGCTCTCGGGACTTGAAACGCATAAGATAGAGGATGAGAAAGAAAAGCTCACAGCGCTTATTTCCGACCTTAAGGATATACTTGCAAACGAGTGGAGAATTAAGGAGATTATCAAAACCGAGATGGCGCAAATACGCGATAAGTTTGCGGACGAGCGCCGCACCGAGATAGTCGAAAGCCATGAGGAAATAGACCTTGAGGACTTAATAGAACGTCACGCCTGCGTTATCACCCTTTCTCACGAAGGGTATATCAAGCGTCAGCCTGCGTCAACCTATTCCGCGCAGAACAGAGGCGGAGTCGGCATAAAGGCGGCGTCAACAAAGGACGAGGACTTTATAGAGCAGGTAAAAGTAGTCAACTCTCATTCCTTCCTGCTCATGTTTACAACTCTCGGCAAGATTTTCATAAAGAAAGCATATATGATTCCCGAGGGAAGCAGAATTTCCAAGGGTAATAATATCGTAAATCTGCTTGAGCTTTCACCCGGCGAAAAGGTAACGGCGATGATATCCGTCAACGAATTTCCGAGCGACAGATATCTCACCATGATAACTCATAACGGTATAGTTAAGCGCACGGCTCTTTCCGAGTATGAATACCAGCGAAAGGGCGGAAAACGCGCAATCAAGCTTGATGAGGACGACGAGCTTTCCTATGTATTTAATACGGACGGAAAGAGGGATATCATGATAGCAACCCACGAGGGAATAGCAAACAGATTCCATGAGTCGGCAGTCCGCGCTTCGGGCAGAGTTTCACGCGGAGTTAGGGGAATACGCCTGGGCGAGGGAGACTTTGTCACGGGCGCGGCGATAGTAGACGATGAAAAAACTCTCGTCACACTTACCGAAAAGGGCTTCGGCAAGAGAACGCCTTTCTCTGATTTCAAACCCAAGGGCAGAGGCGGAAAGGGAGTTCACTGCCAGCGTATAAACGAAAAGACGGGAAAGTGCTGCGGCATTGCCGCCGTCAGCGAAAAGGAAGACCTCATGATAGTCACGAGCGGCGGTATCATTATACGCACGCCCGTTTCGGGAATTAACGTATATTCCAAGGACGCATTGGGAGTCATCATCATGCGTACCCGTGAAGGCAACGAGATATACAGCTTCTCGAGCATAGAAAACGAGAGCGAAGAAGAGCTTCTCGCGGCGGCGGAAGAGGCTGAAAAGGCCGTTGTCACAGACAATGCCGAGGGTGTTGATTTGCCCGACTCGGACGACGCGGAGGAAGAAGACGAACCCGATGAAACCGAGGATATTGAAGAAAATGAAGAAGATGAAGAGTAAAACAATTTTACTTTTACTTTCACTTTTTCTCACCTTTTCCCTTGTCTCATGCAACAACTCGCGTTTTTCAGACAAGGAGCTGGCAGACGTCGCGGCAGAGCTTATAGAAAGCTCTAAAGAGATAAACGAGATATTCTTCGGAGAGGGTCTGCCTGTTGACGAGAGCACTTCCCAGATAAAGGACGGAGAAGAGGTAACAGGCGGCAACTATTGCAGAGTTACCTCCGACTGTCCCTACAGGACAAAAGACGAAGTGAAAGAGGCGGCGGAAAAGGTGTTTTCCGACGAATACTTAAGTCAGGTTTATGAAAGTGCCTTTGAAGGCTCCGACGGCATAAGACCCAGATACGGAACCGATTCGGAGGGAGTGCTCACACGGGATATCACGTCGGCAAAAAAGCAGACTGACGAGTGGACCGAGTGGAACAAAAGTACAATAGAAATAAAAAGCGCGTCCTCCGCTCGCGCGGTGTTTTCGATAGAGGGAACATTTCGCAAAAAAACCGAGCGCGAGGTAATGCAAATGGTATATACGGCGCAGGGCTGGCGGCTTGACAGTCCGACATACTAAAAACAAAGGAGAAAAGAGATGGCAAAGAAAGCAGCAACTGTAAAACAGGAAATGCCTACGACGGCCGAGGAAAAGAAAAAGGCGCTGGGCGTTGCGCTCTCAAAGATAGAAAAGGACTTCGGCAAAGGCACGATAATGAAGTTAGGGGAAAACCCCGATATGGAGATAAGCGCGGTGTCCACAGGCTCGCTTAATCTTAACTTTGCACTCGGAATCGGCGGTTTGCCGAGAGGCAGAATATCCGAGATATACGGGCCCGAATCCTCGGGTAAGACCACCCTCGCGCTTCACTGCGTGGCAGAGGTGCAAAAGGCGGGCGGAACTGCCGCTTATATCGACGCCGAGCATGCGCTCGATCCGGTATATGCAAAGAATCTGGGAGTTGACATTGACGAGCTCCTCGTTTCACAGCCCGATTCGGGAGAGCAGGCGCTCTCTGTCGCCGAGCAGCTCGTCCGTTCGGGCGCGATAGATATCGTTGTCGTCGACTCGGTAGCGGCCCTCGTTCCCCAGCAGGAAATCGACGGAGACATGGGCGCAAACCACGTGGGACTTCAGGCGCGTCTTATGAGCCAGGCGATGAGAAAGCTCTCGGGCGTTATAGAGCGCGGAAACTGCGTATTTATATTTATCAACCAGTTAAGAGAGAAAGTGGGCGTAGTTTACGGCAACCCCGAGGTAACTCCCGGCGGCCGTGCGCTTAAATTCTACGCTTCCGTCAGAATAGAAGTAAGAAAGAGCGAAAACCTTAAAAGCGGAAGCGAACAGTACGGAAACAGGGTTAAATGCAAGGTTGTCAAAAACAAGGTCGCTCCCCCCTTCAAAACCGCGGAATTTGATATTCTCTTCGGAAAAGGAATCAATAAAACGGGCGAAATACTCGATCTCGGCGTGGAGCTTGAGCTTATTGAAAAATCGGGCGCATGGTTTTCATATAACGGCGAGAGGATAGGTCAGGGACGCGATAACGCGCGCAAGTTCCTCGACGACCACCCGGAAATCCGCGATGAAATAGAAAAGAAGATAACCGAACACAAGGGAGAGCTCGATTACTCAATGACCGAGGCGGACGAACTTGACAGCTCGGACGAAGAGGACGACGGCCTGTCTCTTATACACATCTGACGCTGCCGACGAAGGCTTAGGTGT
>CAMGCN010000064.1 GCA_946040935.1 uncultured Clostridia bacterium
TGTATAAGAGACAGAGTAACGGCAATCTGACCGAGTCCGCCGCCGCCGATGGTACCTGCCATAGCCGAATAACCGAGTATCGTCACCATAGAGATTACTCCTCCGACTATAAGGGACGGTTTTGCTTCGGGAATCAGAACCTTATATATTAACTTAAATGACGGAGTTCCCATGGCCTGCGCCGCTTCTATGACGCCGGCGTCAACCTCTTTTATTGAGGACTCTACCATTCGTGCGACATATGGAGCCGCGGCGATGACAAGTGTGACGATCATCGCGCTGTTACCCAGACTCGTTCCGACAACAAACTTCGCAACCGGAAGCATAGCCACCATAAGTATGATAAAAGGAATACTTCTGAATACGTTTACGACTATTCCGAGTAAACGGTTCAGCCAACCGACAGGATGTATTCCGTCCTTCGCCGTAACGCAAAGTATAATACCGAGCGGAAGTCCGATAAGATATGAAAACAGTGCAGAAATAAGCGTCATATAGACCGTTTCCCATATGCCGTACTGTATAATGCCGTCTTCCCACAGTTTAATAAACATTTCCGATAGCATTTATTTTCCCTCCCACTCATATTCTACGCCGTTTTCATTAAGCCAACTGATTACCCGCTCTTCCGCTTCTCTGTCGTCAGGCAGTGCGATTATCATATGACCGTATGCCAAATCGTCAATCTCCTTTGTATCGGCATAAAGTATGTTTACGGCCACCTGACACTCGAGAATAAGCGATGAAAGAATAGGCTTTGAAGAGGAGTTGCCGTTAAAGACAAGGCGAAGTCTCTTTTGTCCGCTGTCATCGTCAAATCTTCCGAGCTTTGGTAATATCAGCTGCTTTGCGGTATCAGATTTCGGAGATGAAAAAATATCGCATACTCTGCCGGTTTCGGCAATCTTACCGCTGTCTATTACGGCAACGCTGTCACAAATACGCTCTATAACACTCATCTCATGGGTTATAACAATTATAGTAACACCCATTTTTTCATTTATCTCTTTAAGAAGAGAAAGAATAGACGCCGTCGTGTTAGGATCAAGCGCGCTTGTCGCCTCGTCACAAAGAATATACTTTGGATTTGTTGCAAGCGCACGGGCTATAGCCACTCGCTGTTTCTGTCCGCCCGAGAGCTGAGACGGGTATGCCCTGCTCTTTTCGGACAGCCCGACAACGTCCAACAGTTCGAGCGCTCGCTTCTTCGCCTCTTCTTTCTTTACTCCTGCGATTTCAAGAGGATAACACACGTTTTTGAGCACGTTTCTCTGTTCCAGCAAATTAAAGTTCTGAAATATCATGCCGATAGAAGCACGCAATTTCAACAGTTCTTTTTCTTTTAATTTCGTAATATCCCGTCCGTCAATTATTACACTGCCCGAGTCGGGCTTCTCAAGCAAATTGATACATCGAACAAGCGTACTTTTGCCTGCGCCCGAGAGACCGATTATTCCGAATATCTCACCGTCATTCACGGAAAGATTAATATTGTTCAGCGCTTCAATCTTTTGATTTTTTGTGCTGAATGTCTTACAAAGTGATTTAATTTCAATCATGCAGTCCACCTAAATAAAATAAGATGCAACCCTTACGGGCTACATCTTTAGATAATCTTAATGTAACTCATCAGGATACGAAAGGAATTATACGCGCAACAAAACCATGCACATGTTAATGCACATTCCCATCGACTCCATACGTGATATAGTGTTGAAATACTTCATTTTATTTCCTCGTTTTCTTCACTTGCCGCGATTATATCATTCTTTTTTTTATTTGTCAATATTTTTTGACGAATTTTTCATAATAAACTGTTCAGACCGCGTAAAGTATATTCAAATTCCGAATATTTGCGTCTGAAATCGCGTCATTTACAGAATACGCATGCCTCTCGAGCTCAAAACCCGGCGCCTCGGTCATTTTCCTTTCTTTAAGGGCGGAAATAACCGTCATGCTTATTTTCTCAATTATCCTGCATTTTTCCTCTGCTGTCGCCCTGTCGGAATTATCCCCTTTCATAAGGCCCGAAAGGTTTTCCGCAAGCTCACTGTCAAAATCTCGTAAAGCACGGAAGCTCCACTTATAATACGGCATGTATTTGCCGTGCAGAATAAATGAAACTTTCATAGCGGAGTTTACAAATTCCGCACAGGCAAGCCCTGCCGCATCAGGCTCGCCGTGTTTCAGACATCTTACAAAGTTATATTGCCCCGACTGCGCCATAATGAGCAGATTACCGGCAAGTCTCTTTAGTTTAACATCCGACGGCATATTCAAGAGCCTTTCCCTGATTTCGGAAAACTCTCCGTACACGTCGTAAAACACTTCCCCGTTTGTCGCCTCGGCGAGAGCATAGTCGGGAATTTTCAGCCACGCCTCCAAAGGCAAATTTCCATTCGGCTCACCTACCGAAAAGGTGTAAAAATCAGCCGTTCTAATAACTCCGTTGCGATTGCCGCCGACAGGCGACATTCTTTGCCTCTTAACTGTGCAATATTCTTGTGGAAGCTTGGCATACGCGCGCTCCAAAAGAAACTCTGTTTTACGGTCTATAATATTTTCGTCCGGCAAAAAAATACAAAACCCGGGCTCAAAATCATGGTCACGGGAAATATCATCATCAAAGCCGTAACGGTCGGACCCGCTTCCAACAAAGCCTACTGCAAGATAGGGCAAAACACCGGAAAACTCGGATTCCAACATTGGTTTTCCGTATTCCTCGTAATATCCGCGCGAAAGCTCAAGCCCTTTCATAAATTTCCCTCGAAAGCTCGGAAAACTCTTTTTCCGCCATAAAAAAGCCGTAATATCCAAAAGTCGGAGCGCACTTTTCGCACACAAACGCATAATATCCGTCATGAGGCAGACTTTCTGTTTTTAGAAGGCGCTCTGCATTCTCAAGGCAGGCTGTAATAATCTTTTCGCCCTCCTCAATGCCGTATTTCGCACAAGCGAGGTCTGCAAGATTGCAATATGTTATCGCCATGTCAGTTTCGCCGTGCTCTTTATGAGACATAATATCAAGCGCCTTTTCAAAAAGCTCTTTTGCGTCTTCAAAATTTCCGAGAGCCATTAAGGTCAGCGCCATATTGTTATAAAGTCCGCCTAGACGCGGATCAAACTGCTGCAAATTCTCCTCATAAATAACACGCGCCCTTTGATAAAGAGGGAGCGCCTGCGACGCTCTGTCAAAGGCTTTATAACCCGTGGCGGCGTTTACAAGAGTCGTGCCCATTGTCACAGTATTCTCAAGGTTTATCTGCGCGGCAAGCTCAAGAGCACTTTTAATTGCCGCAAGGCACTCTTTCTCTTTGCCGGTCTTTCGATAAATGCCGATTTGTTCATTAAGCACGGTGAGTTTTCCGCGCATATCAGCCCCTGCCTCCGCCTCGGAGAGCCAGTATCTCAAATGACGTTCTGCAGAAACATAATCGTTTTTGTGTAAATATTCATCTAATTTTTCGATAACCCTGGAGGTCGGAATCGCGGTGACCTTTTTAGGCGGTGCAAGCGGACAGCAGGGCTCTTCATAATCTTCTTTTGACAAAATACCGTTTCTCATTAAATCATCCTTTATTTTTTGATAAATTCATTATATCATGAGTCTGTTTGCTTTTCAAGTAGCGAAATGCCAAGTTTCCATGACAACTTTGTATGCTATGTTTAAGAATACCGGAAGAACCGCCCGATGATTCTCCGGTAAACGGAGCAGTTCTTATCAAAATTCATATATTCGCCGATATCGGAAAATAAGCAATACAGAGTGTTTTTCAACGCTAAAATACGAAAAACAAAACTGACTCCGTCGGGAAAACGAAATCAGTTTGTTGTTAAATTTAATATTATGCCATAAGGAGGTAAGTGTCCGTCCGTACAAATCGGCGAGCGCTTTTTCTGCCTCGGCTTTTGTTTTGAATTCTAAAAATCAGATGTGTTTATAAATCAAACAATTTCCAAGTCATTTCTGTCACGAAGCATATACTTCTTGAGAGGAGTAAGGCTCGCAATATAATAGAGCAAACCGCCGAAAATTGCAGTAAATCCACTACCGGTAGTAATGAGGAAAATCTTGCTGTGTATTGCCGCCGTCATAGGATTGTAAACAAAAATCATAGCAACTGCAAAGGAAATAACAAGCACTCCTATGCCGACAAGGTTGAAACCGCCTGTAAACCGATAGGCGTCGTGTCCCTTGAGGTTATATGCAGATTTGAGCGAAAGCTTCCTTTTCTTTACTATCAGATAATCGACAAAAGACATTCCGATAACAGGTCCCTGTATATATGCCGCGAGGGAAATGAAAGCTGCAAAATTGTCTGCTACAAGGCCCGTTACAGTCAGAAAACTGACATAAACCATGGCAATCAAAACAAGAAGCTTATAGCTGACCTTCGGCATACCGCTCTTAACAATCATGCAGTTGACATAAGAACCTGTTCCCTGCGTACCTATATTAGCAAACGCAACCATGAGAAGACTCAAAAGAGCTACTGCCGGACCGCAAAGGGTGGAAAGCATATAGGTGGGATCATCAGAATATGCGCCGGTTCTGATAAAGGTTGCGATTGCCATGATACCGCCTGCGGCTACAAAGAAAGGAGCGACGATACCGTACGGAATTGCCGTGCCCCAGAAACCGCTGCGCTCGGTCTTTGCAAGACGCGGCATGACAAGCGCCTGGGTTGACCATGAAAAAGCAAAAGCGACATTTGCTTCAGCGGAAAGCATGAAGTTGGCAAGAGAGCTTCCTTCAACCTGCGGTTTGTAGTTTACAATATCCTTCAAAGGTACTGCTGTGAAGCACAGTACTACGACAACGCCGCCGACGATAAGAAGCGCGGTAACGAGGAAACGGTTTGTCCATTTGATGACCTCGGGACCGCCAAGCGCAATTACAGTGCCGAGAACTACGCACAAAACGCCAAGCAGAGGTGTTGCAAACGAGGGAAGGTTTATACCGAAAAGGGCAAAGAGCTGTACCATTGATGTTGCAAACAGATTTGCCGCAACGGCATACCAGCCGAAGTTTGCCAAGCTAATAACAGTTGCAATAATGGCAACGCCCTTATTGCCGAGCACCGAACGTAACCAAATCCAAAGGTCAATTCCGTAACGGGTTGCAAAAAGCACCGGAACACATTCAATAATAATCCAAACAATATTAAAGCAGAAAATATTGATTAATAGCTGCCAAAACGAGAGAGATTCTGCTACAAGCGCACCCTGAGTATAGCACCATGTTGCAATTGAAAAGCCGGAGGTGGCAAGGAATAGATCTATGAAAGAATAGACTCTGTCTCTTCCCAACATCGGCACAACGCCGGTGACGGTTTCCTGCTTGATATAATCTGTATTTTTGCTCATGAGATCACCCCCGTCATACATAGTGCGATAAGAATCGCGCTGACCACTACGCTGACTACCATCCAAACAACATCCCAACGGGTAATCCGTTTCGGAAATTCATAGTTGCCGGAAGCCATTTCGTCGAGCCGCTTTGTAGTTTCTTCTGTGATAAGCTCGTCCAGTGAAAGTTCTTTTTCTTGTGCCATAATAGCTACCTCCTTATGTTTTTTCAAAAGCGTCAAATGCTTTTTTCATATATGTTTTAGTGTATCTGTACCAAATGTAAAGATAATCTCCTACATCGTTGCCCACGCTGTTTTGATAAATTGCCCAAACAAACCAATAATACGCCGCGGCACATATATAAGTATAATAATAGCGTTTTTCTTTCATATCTGCCTTGTGCCCGAGATACAGGTCGATAACTTCGTCTGCTTCTTCGGGGGTATAATCGGAACAGGCAATAAAAGTGCCCAAATCTCCTCCACGATAAGCCATTCCCGAATATTCCCAATCAATGAGATACATTTTTCCGTTTGCATCCACCAAAAAGTTGGGATCATATGTATCGCAATGGCAAAGGCATTTTTCATTATCTTCAGCCAAAATGAGCGCCTTGAGCTTTTCGATTGAATCATGCAGCTCTTTCATATCTTCAAACTCATTTCTGCCGCTGGACTTAAGTCTGCGCTCAAAACCGCGAATTTCTTCCCAAAGGTCGAAGGAAAATTCGGTTTTGGCACCGGAGCTGTGAAGTGTGCGTATCATACGCAGAGCTTCCCTCACCTGATCTTTGTTATGATAATCCATCGTTTCAGCATTATCAATGAAATAAGAAATTTTCCAACCTTCTTTTTGATCCATATATATAAAGGTATCATCAAGGCCCAATTCCTTTGCAACTTTCTGAGAATTTTCCTCGCTGGTACGGTTGATATCTGTCTCTTATACACATCTGACGCTGCCGACGAAGGCTTAGGTG
>CAMGCN010000065.1 GCA_946040935.1 uncultured Clostridia bacterium
ACTCAAAGATGTTCACGAGCGTGCGGCGGCAGAGCTTTCCCGTCTTACTCTTGAAAAACGTAAGGAGTATTTATCCGTGCGTGACGATGTCACCGAAAAGACGGTCAGCCGCACGAAAGAGATGCTCGTCGCCTTTACCCGTGAGGAAAGATACGCCGATTTTATGTACAGTAAGGCGAAAGCCGCGGCGTCTGATTTGGGTACTCACTTTACGATATACTTAAAAGAACAGGATTTGCCCTTGGCGGAAGGCTTGAAAAAAGCGGCAGGCGATTTGTGTGACGGAGTCTTTGCCGACGAGGGGATAGAAATAGGCGGTCTGCTTGCCCGTTCCGCGACGGGCGGTATGGTAATAGACGATACACTTGACGAGGGGCTTGCCGAAAGCCGAAAAGAGCTTATGCTCCTTATGGCAAAGTATGTAAGAGTGGACGAATAACATGACAGAAGAAATGAAAATACAGGGAATAAACGGACCGGTCGTAACCTTGCCGGGCAAGACGGGACTTTCCATGTCCGAGACGGTTTATGTCGGACATAAGCGCCTGATAGGCGAGGTTATAGCCATAACCGATGAGAAGACTACCGTTCAGGTGTACGAGTCAACGACTATGCTCAAACCCGGAGAGCCTGTTTTCGGTACGGGATATCCCATGCGTTGTATGCTCGCACCCGGTCTTCTTTCGGGAATATACGACGGTATAGGAAGACCCCTTGATAAAATAGAGGAACAGAGCGGAGCTTTTATCGGCTCGGGCGCGGATATACCTACTGTCGACTGTGAGAAGAAGTGGAATATAACCGTTAAAGTCAAAGTGGGCGACGCGGTCAAGGCAGGTACGGTTTATGCCGTATGCCCCGAGACGCAGTCGATAGAGCACCGCATGATTGTACCTGTTTCTGTTTCGGGTACGGTAGTGCGCGTCGCAGACGACGGAGAGCACACGGTGCTTGACGAGCTTATAGCGGTTAAGACGGAAAAGGGAGAGGTGTCCTTAAATTCCGTTACCTATCAGCCGATAAGAGAGCCGAGGGCAGTTTCCGAAAGAATGCTCTCAAACGAGCCTCTTATCACGGGACAGAGAATAATAGACACTATGTTTCCCATAGCAAAAGGGGGAGCCGCGGCTATACCGGGCGGTTTCGGAACGGGAAAAACAATGCTTCAGCACCAGTTTGCAAAATGGTCTGACGCAGATATAATAGTTTATATAGGCTGCGGTGAGCGCGGAAACGAGATGACGCAGGTGCTCACCGAGTTCTCTGAGCTTATCGACCCGAAAACGGGAAGAAGTATGCTCGAGAGAACGGTGCTTATAGCAAACACATCTAACATGCCCGTTGCGGCGCGCGAGGCGTCAATATATACGGGTGTGACAATAGCCGAGTATTACCGAGATATGGGCTATGATGTGGCTGTCATGGCGGACTCGACCTCGCGCTGGGCGGAGGCCTTGCGTGAGATTTCCGGACGTCTTGAGGAAATGCCGGCAGAGGAGGGCTTCCCCGCATACCTGCCCTCCCGCCTTTCGGCGTTTTATGAGAGGGCGGGATATATCAGGACTCTTTCGGGCGATATGGCGTCGGTCACAATCATCGGCGCGGTCTCGCCACAGGGCAACGACTTTTCCGAGCCTGTAACTCAAAATACAAAACGCTTTATTCGCTGTTTTTGGGCGCTCGACAAATCTCTTGCTTACGCGCGCCATTACCCCTCGGTAAACTGGATAAACTCGTACAGCGAGTATCAGAACGATTTGTTTTATTGGTTTGATAATAATGTAGCGCCCGATTTTTCTGCGCTTAGGATACGTCTGGGAGCTATTCTCCAGGAAGAGGACAGACTTATGGAGATAGTTAAGCTTATCGGCGGAGACCTTCTCGCAAACGACCAGAAGCTTACTTTGGAAATTGCGAAATGTATTCGTGTGGGCTTCTTACAGCAAAATGCTTTTGTCCCGGCAGATGCTTATGTAACTATAAAGAAGCAATATCTTATGATGAAGGCGATAATCGGAACATACGACCGTGCGGCAGGACTCACCAAAGAGCAGATTCCTGTTTCGGTAATAGCGAAAACGGGTGTTTTCGAGAGACTTACAAAGCTGAAGTTTGAGCTTACAAGCGACGATGAGGCGCAAGCAAACAAGATTACGGATGAGATTTCGGGTGCTCTTGACGCGCTTGAAGCGTCTTATTCCGGGGAGGATAAATGAGTATAGAATTTGTCGGACTGCGTGAAATAAACGGCCCTCTTATAGTGCTTGACGGAGTTCGCGGCGCAGGCTACGGCGAGCTTGTAAAAATAAAGGTCGGAGGTTCCGAGCGCCTCGGAAAGATAATCACCATCGACGGCGAAAGGGTAGTGGTACAGGTTTTCGAGGGAACGGCAGGCATTTCTCTTGAAAATACGGGTACGGTACTCACGGGGAGCCCCATGGAAATTTCCCTCGGCAAAAGTATGCTCGGACGGGTATTTGACGGAGTAGGCAGACCTATCGACGGTTACGGCGAGATATATCCCGAGAAGAAACTTGATATAGACGGCCTCGCCATAAATCCCGTTGCACGCGATTACCCGCACGATTATATAGGAACGGGCATTTCCTCTATCGACGGACTCGCTACCCTTATAAAGGGACAGAAGCTGCCCATATTCTCGGGCGCGGGAATGCCTCACAACGAGCTTGCCGTGCAGATAGCGCGTCAGGCTAATATCACAAACGGCGACTATTGTATTGTTTTTGCCGCAATGGGTGTTAAAAACGACGTTGCGGATTATTTCCGCCGTTCATTTGAAGAAACGGGTGCGCTCTCCCGTACCGTCATGTTTTTGAATCTGGCGTCAGATCCTATAACCGAGAGGATAACCACTCCCCGCTGTGCTCTCACAACGGCCGAGTTCCTCGCCTTTGAAAAGGGAATGGACGTCCTCGTCATAATGACGGATATGACCGCATATGCAGAGGCTCTGCGTGAGGTTTCGTCCGCCATGGGCGAGATTCCGGGCAGAAAAGGCTACCCCGGATACCTGTATTCCGACCTTGCGTCGCTTTATGAAAGAGCAGGTAAGATAAAGGGCATGCCGGGTTCTGTCACACAGATACCCATTCTCACTATGCCGAACGACGACATCACACATCCTGTACCAGACCTTACAGGATATATCACCGAGGGGCAGATAGTCCTCGACCGTTCGCTTCACGGCGCGGGCGTATATCCTCCGGTTTCGGTGCTTATGTCTCTTTCCCGTCTTATGAAGGACGGTATAGGAGAGGAGTACACAAGAGACGACCATAAGGCGCTTTCAAACCAGCTTTACGCTTCCTATGCCAAGGCGCAGGAGGCACGCTCGCTTGCGAGCGTTGTCGGTGAGGAGGACCTCTCTGACGAGGACAAACAATATCTTTCTTTCGCCAAGCTTTTTGAGAAGAGGTTCATCGCACAACAGCGCGCGGAGTCCCGTTCCATGGACGAAACGCTCGACCTCGGTTGGGAGATTTTGCGTACGCTTCCGCGTAATCTTCTCGACAGAATAGATGACGAAACGCTGGATAAATACTATAAGGAATAAAAATGGCAACTGTTTTTCCGACGAAAAGCAATCTTATACAGACAAAGAAGTCGCTTATGCTTGCGTCTCTCGGCTACGATCTTCTCGACCGCAAAAGGATTATCATGATGCGCGAGATGATGAAGATGATAGATCGGGTGAACGAGGTGCAGTCCCGTATAAAAACGACCTATTCACGCGCTTATGCGGCGCTCGAGAGGGCAAATGTCTCCTGCGGACAGCGTACTGTCATGGCCGTCGTTTCGGGAATACCCGAACGGGGCGGCATAGGGGTGCGTTACCGCAGTGTTATGGGGATAGAAATTCCCGAGATAACAAAAGAGCCCCGTCCTGCTCTTCCGCCTTACGGAATGCACGACACCGACGAGTCGTTTGACGAGGCGTATACCGCGTTTTGCGAGGTGAGAGAGCTTATCTGCGAAATGGCGCAGATAGAGAGCGGCGTTTACAGACTTGCAAAGGCTGTAAAGCAGACTCAAAAAAGGGCAAACGCCCTTAAAAATGTTGTCATACCGCGCCTTTCCGAAACGGAAAAGTATATTCGCGATTACCTCGAGGAAAAAGAACGCGAGGAGTTCACGTCACAAAAAGTTGTCAAAGGAAGAAAGAATGCAGATTAAAACAGATACACATATTCATACTGTGACGAGCGTACACGCCCGGCCGACGGTAGAGGAATGTGCCGCCGCCGCAAAGAAGGCAGGACTCGAAGCCATAGCGATAACCGACCATTGCTCGCATAAAATGTCGCAATTTGACGAGTCGGTTAACGCGATACTCGCACAGGAAATTCCGCCTGTGATAAACGGAGTTCACATGATGCGCGGTGCGGAGATCGATCTTGTCGACTACAAGGGGCGTCTTTCCTTTTATAACGTGCCTTACGACAGCGAAAAAACTGCTCTCGACCGACTTTGCGAAAGTTGTGATATAATCATAGCCTCCCCTCATTTCCCGGCAGAGGACAGAGAGGGAAGCTATGAGGAGAGAACAAATATGTTTTTGGGCGCTGTCGCCGACAAGCGCGTTACAACAATAGGACATCCCGAAAGAACGTGGGGAGACTATGATATGACCGCCCTCGCAATAGCGGCGGCACAGAATCATACTTTCATTGAGTTAAACGCCACAAGCCTTTTAAGAGATTACAGAGACATAATAAAGGAACAGCTTTTGCTGTGTAAGAGTTTTTGCTGTCCGATTATCGTAAACAGCGACGCACACGACGCACGCGTCATCGGAAGTTTCGGCGAGGTTTATACTCTTCTTTCGGAAATCGAATTTCCCGTTTCTCTCGTTGCGAATGCCGACTACAATAAGCTGAAAAAAGAACTTCAGATTCAGAAAGAGCTAAAAGGAAGATGATTTTACAGGGAACGCTCGTTAATATGGCGGCTGTCGCGATAGGCTGCGGCGCGGGGCTTGTTATCGGAAAGGGAATACCCGAGAGGGCGAGCGATAATCTGCAGAAAGGCCTCGGACTTTGTACGCTGTATATAGGAATTTCAGGCGCACTTGTCGATGTACAGATACTTGCGGTCGTACTTTCAATGGCTGTAGGCGCGCTTATCGGAGGACTTGCCGATTTAGACGGCATGCTGTGCCGACTGGGCGACAGGATACAGGAAAAAATGAAGGTGGGCGGAAAATCGTCCGTTTCGGACGCGTTTGTCAGCGCGAGCTTGCTTTTCTGTGTGGGCGCCATGTCTATCGTCGGCTCAATACAGAGCGGACTCGGGGAGCACAGCACTATATATACAAAGTCGCTGCTCGACGGCGTAATGGCGGTGGTGTTTACCTCACGCCTCGGCTTCGGCGTGATATTCTCATGCGGAGCTATACTCGTATATCAGGGGTTTTTCGAGATTTTGGCGTCTGTCGTCGGTCCGTATATGACCGATCCGCTGACGGCGCTTATTGCCTGCGTCGGGTCGATAATCATCGCAGGTCTCGGACTCAACATGATAGGCGCGGCAAAAATAAAGGTGATGAATCTCGTTCCCGCGATATTCGTCGCAGTTCCTGTATATTACTTATTTGAATGGATAGCAAAACTGAACGCATAGAAACGCCGCAGTAAGCGAATCATGCGTTCGTTTTTTATAAATAATTCTATTCCCGGAAAGCTTTGTTCACTTTTTGTAGGATAATTTGAGATAATTGTTCAAATATTGAAATAATAATGTTTACAAGGGGATTTTTACTGTGTTATAATATCACTACAAGACAGCGCGGAAAAAACCGCATAAATATGAATATAACAAGGAGGAAATAATGTTATTCGTTTTTTTGGCAGTTGTGGCGCTTGTGATACTCTTCATTCTCTGCAACATGAAGATAGTACCGCAGGCTCACGAGTATATTATCGAATTTCTCGGTAAATACAAGACTACATGGGGAGCAGGTTTTCATGTTTTGATACCTTTTTTTGAAAGGGTTGCAAAAAAGATAACTCTCAAAGAGCAGGTGCTTGACTCACCCCCTCAGCCGGTTATCACGAAAGATAACGTAACCATGCAGATAGACACGGTCGTTTATTTCAAGATTTTCGACTCAAAGCTCTACACCTACGGCGCAGTCAACCCGATAAGCGCGCTTGAAAATCTTACGGCGACAACTCTTCGTAATATTGTCGGTGAGCTTGAACTCGACGGAACCCTTACCAGCCTGTCTCTTATACACATCTCCGAGCCCACGAGACGCTACGCTATCGC
>CAMGCN010000066.1 GCA_946040935.1 uncultured Clostridia bacterium
TGGGAGTATATGCGGGCGATACCGAGGAGCAGGCCGAAAAGCTTGCTTCCAAAATATCAAAACTGCGTATTTTTTCCGATGAAAACGGAAAGCTCAATCTATCTGTTTCCGATATCGGGGGCGGTGCGCTCGTAGTATCAAATTTCACATTGTGTGCAAATTATAAGCACGGAAACCGCCCCGACTATCTTTCGGCGGAAAAACCCGAGCGTGCAAACGAGCTTTATGAATTTTTTACAGAGAAGCTGCGTTCGCTCATTCCCGGACCTGCCGAAACCGGTGTTTTCGGCGCGGATATGGAACTCGAAATAATAAATGACGGACCGGTTACCATAGTAATGGATTCAGACGAACTAAAATAAAGACCTGTTACCGTAGTATTGATTCAAAAGAACTTAAATAAAAATGATTATAAAAACAGACGGAAAAATAAATCTTAATTATATTGAAAATCTGTGTCTCATTTTCTTTCCCGGGTCAAAATTTGCCCGAGACGAGGAGGATACTCCCGAAACGCCTCACCTTGAGCTTACCCAAGAGGAGGAGGGTGACGATGTAGTATCCAACGCGGTATTTTCCATAGGCGAACAGCGCGCAAGCGGAACCGGTCGGGTGAATATGTCGGAAAATATGTCCTGGAAAAAGTCGGCCGGAGTCGCAGTTATTGAAGCAGGAAGAAAGCTTTTCGGCTTTACGCCCTCGTGGGGGTTTCTTATCGGCATAAGACCGGTTAAAATAGCGGCAGAAATGCTTGAGAGCGGTCTTGAGCCTGTTGCGGTCAGAAGAAAATTGAGAAATGAATATCTTTTGATACCAAAAAAGGCGTCCCTCCTTACAAGCGTTGCGATAAATGAAAACAATATCATTTCATCTCTTGAGGAAAACAGCTGCAGCGTGTATATTTCCATACCGTTTTGTCCTACCCGCTGCGCCTACTGCTCGTTTGTGTCATATTCGACAAAGAGACTTTTGTCTATGATTCCCGATTATCTGCAAAGACTTGTTCAGGATATTGAAAAGACCTTTGCGCTCATACGCCGCCTCGGGAAAAAGGCGGTTACGGTTTATGTCGGAGGCGGAACTCCAACGACGCTCACCGCGCAGGAGCTTGATTTTCTTCTTTCGGCTATTGAGAAAAACTGTGACATATCCTCTCTCAGGGAGTTTACCGTTGAGGCGGGAAGGCCTGATACTATAACAGAGGAGAAACTGCGCGTAATAATTTCTCACGGAGTAAACAGAGTCAGTATAAATCCGCAGACTCTCAACGACGCGGTGCTCGAACGCATCGGCCGCCGTCACACGGCGGAGGAATTTTACCGTGCTTATGATATTGCACGGAAGGTCGGCGTAAAATATATAAATACGGATCTCATAGCAGGACTTCCGGGAGAGGGCTTCAGAAAGTTTTCCAAATCTGTTGACGCGATTCTCGCTCTCAGGCCTGACAACATAACATATCATACCTTCTGTGTAAAAAAGGCGGCGGATATACTGCACAGCGACGCCGACATATATTCACGCACCGGAGGCGAGACGAGAAAGAGCGTTGACTATACACAGATAAAAAGTAAGGCGGCAGGATATGTGCCTTACTATCTGTACAGACAGAAAAACTCTATGGGCAACCTCGAAAATGTCGGATTTTCTCTTCCGGGAAGCGAGGGACTGTATAACATATTCATCATGGAGGAGGTGCACAGCATTTTCGCGTGCGGCGCAGGCGCCGTAACGAAAATGGTGAGCGGAAAGAAGATTAGCCGCGCATTTCTGCCTAAATATCCGTATGAATATCTTGCTATGAGCGAAGAAGACATGAATGCTCATTTGCGTAAAATTGAGGAGTTTTATATTAGTGAAAACAGTTAGAAACGATTTTTTGAGTGAAGAAGAGAAAATTGAATATGTGAAAGAGTGCGACAATGCGTTCGAGCGTGAGCTGGACCGCGTTTCCCGGTCTATTATCGAAATGGGGGATACACGTTTTGTCACCCTCTCGGGGCCTACCTGTTCCTGCAAAACAACGACTGTCAAAAAGATTATTGCCGATGTCATTGACGCAGGGAAGAAAATAAAGATAATATCTATCGATGACTTTTTCAAGAGCAGAAACGAAGACAGAAAAGAGCTTTTGAAGGTGGGAAAAGCGGTAGACTTTGACACCCTTAACGCCCTTGATTTTGATTACCTTTGCGAGTGCACCGACCTTATAATGAACGGCGAAAAAGCCATGCTCCCCGAGTTTGATTTTAATACTGCAAGGCGTAAAGGATATGTCGAGTTTGACCCATCAGGGTACGATATCATAGTCTATGAGGGAATTCAGGCGATTTATCCCGAGGTAAGGCAAAGCTTCAGCAGATATTCACCCCTTTCGCTGTTTATAAATGTCGAAGGGCCGGTGAAATGCGGAAAAGAGGTTTTTTCGGGCAGGGAAGTCAGGCTCTGCCGAAGGATAGTACGCGACAGCAGGTTCAGAAATGCCGCGCCCGAGTTCACCATGTTTATGTGGGACTCGGTCACGGAAAACGAGGATAAAAATATGCTTCCCTATGCCGACACGGCCAAGATAAGGATAGATTCGTTTATCCCATATGAATTAAACCTTATAAAAGAGCCGCTGTGCGATCTTTTGAAAAATGTTCCGTGTGACAGCGACTACTATAATGAGGCATGTCGGCTAATTTGCAAATTTGACGGTGTAACACCGATTGATCCGAGGTATATCCCGGACGATTCAATGTACCGTGAATTTTTAGGATAAGAGGTTAAGATGGCAAAAAAGAAGAGAAATCTGTTTATATCGGGAGTGCTTATTCTCTCGGTGGCAAATATCGTGATAAAGGTCATAGGACTTATGTTCAAGATTCCTCTGACCAATATCATAGGCGACAGCGGAATGGGGTATTTTAATTCCGCTTACACTATTTACGTTTGGTTTTATATGATAAGTACGGCAGGTCTGCCTGTTGCCGTATCTATAATGATAAGCGAGGCAAGGGCCAAAGGAAACGTAAAAGAGGTCAACCGTATTTTCAGAGTGACGCTTGTTATGTTCCTTATAATAGGATTTGTGGGCTCTGCGTCCATGATGTTCGGCTCGGGCGGTTTTGCTGCTCTTATAGGTAACGACGGAGCCCGCCTTTCGATATTTGCGATAGCGCCTACCCTGTTCTTTATATGTATATCGAGCGCGATACGCGGCTATTTCCAGGGATATCAGTATATGGCGCCTACGGCGGTGTCACAGCTTATCGAAGCTCTCGGCAAGCTCATTTTCGGCATACTCCTTGCCACATATGCGATAGGATGCGGCTTCGCGCTTACAAAGGTCTCGGCGTTTGCGCTTCTCGGAATAGTGACGGCGGTTTTCCTCGGCATGGTATATCTTATAGTGATGAAAATCCGCTTTAAGAGCGAGGAGTTTGACGAGGACTACGTTTCCAAAATAGATAAAAATCTTCCTGTGCGCTCGTCGGGCAAAATCGCCTCGACAGTCGCCAAGATTGCTATACCCGTTACTATCAGCTCATCTGTCATGAGCCTTACTAATCTGATTGACTTGTCAATAGTCATGCGCCGGCTCCAGTCGATAGGGCTGTCTCAGGCCATGTCTAATGCGATATGGGGAAACTATTCTTCGCTTGCCGTTCCCATGTTCAATCTTCCGCCTGTTTTGATATATCCTATTTCATATTCTCTCGTTCCGCTTCTTTCAGCTCATATTGCCGACGGTAAGACAGAGCTCGCAAAGGATGAAATGAAGCGTGCGATTCGTGTTTCGGCAATAATAATACTTCCCATGGCGCTCGGACTTTCTGTAATGGCGGAGCCGATATTAAAACTGCTTTATAATAAAAATTCTGCCGAAATGGCGGCTCCCCTGCTTTCTATCCTCGCTCTTTCGGTCTTCTTTGTCGGTATGATAGCCATAACTAACGCTATTCTCCAGGCGACAAAGCATGAGAGACTTCCGATATTTTCTATGCTTGCAGGAGCCGTGGTTAAAATAATTACGAGTATAGTGCTCATCGGCATCCCCTCGGTAGGAATTTACGGTACGCCTATCGGAACATTGCTTTGCTACGGCACGACCACGGTTATAAACTTCTATTATATTTCAAAATATGTAGATATAAGACCGCAGATTTTCCCGACGTTTGTAAAACCCCTCGTCGCATCTGTGATATGCTGTTTCGGCGCATACGGCACATATCTCGCCGTCGGGCTTTTCGTCGATGTAAATTCAGCAAGAGCGGCAAACGCTCTTGCCACCTTCGCCGCATTGGGTGTGGCCGTGGTGCTGTATATGGTATCTGTTTTGCTTTTCCGCGCGCTTTCCCGCGAGGATATGCAGATGATACCAAAGGGAGAAAAGATTTATAGCATTTTACATAAAATCAAGCTCATGTGAGGACTGAAAAATATGCCAAATCAAACGGATATCAACACGGAAAATCTGACAATTAACGAAATCAACGAGAAGAGAAAAAAAGACGCAAAAAGAAATAAAACAAGGCTTCGCCGTAGGGTGATTTTAACCCTGATAATAGCCACACTGATAGAAGTACCGCTCGTGTTTTTCGCCGCTCGGTACTATGAAAACCATAAGTCGGGCGCGTCGGGTAAAGGCTGTAATTTTGAAATACCGTGGTATGAGCAGTACAATATTATAACACACGCTCTCGGCACGGTTGACGGCAGAGTCGAAACAAACAGCAAGGAAGCCTTCCTTGAAAGCTATGCGCGGGGAGCCCGCGTTTTCGAGGCGGATATGTGTCTGACAGCCGACGGATATCTTGTTATACGTCATGATTTTTCCGGTACGTCTTATTATAATCTCGAGCAAAAGACGGATGAAACAGACGACGGTCAGATTATTTACGGCACATACATGCACACAAAGATATGCTATCTTTATACGCCTCTCGATATAGACGGCATGCTTTCTCTTATGGAAGAATACAGGGACACATACCTTGTTACCGACTCAAAATACACGGACGAAAACAGTGTTAAAGAGGAGTTTCGCCGTCTTAACGAAGCAATAGAGCGCACAGGCGACGATGAGCTTAAAAAGAGAATAATCGTACAGATATACAGCTATGATATGCTCGATTGGGTGAAAAGCGTGTACGACGTGCCGAGCGAAAATATCATTTTGACATTGTATAATATGTATCCGCGTGATTTTGAAGAGATAGGCGGTTTCTGTAAAGAAAAAGGCGTTCCGGTAGTTGCCATGTCATGCGAAATAACAGAAAAAGACGCCGTAAGCACTTTACACGGGTACGGTTTGAAGGTCTACGCCCATACAGAAAACAGAATAAAGCAAATGCTTTCGGATATACGCTATAAAGGCGTTGACGGTTTTTACTCGGACTATGTAACAAATGAGGAATATTCTTCTGCGTATGACGCGCTTTACGGTGATGAGCCGATTCCCGTATATTCTGACGAGATGAATGAGACCGAGCCGCCTACAGACGGAGAAAACAGCGGAGAGGATAAATGAGACTTGATAAATTCTTAAAAGTTTCCAGAATAATAAAGCGCCGCACTGTTGCAAATGAGGCGTGCGACGCGGAAAGAGTGAGCGTAAACGGCAGACCTGCCAAAGCTTCATATGACGTCAAAATAAATGATGAAATCACGGTAACACTCGGCTCAAGGAGTCTCAAAGTGCGCGTCATTTCCGTAAACGAATACGCGCAAAAAGCAGACGCCGCGCAGATGTATGAGGTTATAGAGTAAAAACCAAGCGCATATATTTCCATGAGGAGATGTATGTAAAATGAACGGTGAACAGACTAACACAATACAGAATGTAACTCTCTGTAACAGAGAGAGTTTGACGGTGACGGGTGTGCGCGAGGTTTTAAGCTATGACGAGGCAGGCGCGATTTTTGATACAGAGCTCGGAAAGCTATGTGTAGACGGAGAGAATATTGCCCTTACACGCCTTGACCTTTCGAGAAATGAAGCGGATATAACAGGTAAGATTAACGCTCTTGCATATATTGATAAGAAAGCTAAAGGCCTTTTCGGTAAGAAACAGTGAATATTACCGATTCAAGGATACTCGCCCTCGTAGGTTATTCTCTTATTCTGGGCGTAGCGCTCGGCGTTTGCTTCCTGTTGATTTCACTTATCCGTCTTATGCTCACTCCTACAAGAACCGAGGGTGTGAAATCTCGGTTTTATGTCGATCTCGTTACATTTATTTTTGATATACTGCTGTCTCTTATACACATCTCCGAGCCCACGAGACGCTACGCTATC
>CAMGCN010000067.1 GCA_946040935.1 uncultured Clostridia bacterium
TTATGTCGTGTACATTGAGAGCGTCAAGATCAACACCGTCATCTTCGTAACCTGCGAGGTAACGACCGAGAAGAGTTACATCAATATTGTTGACATCTCCGTCTCTGTTTGCGTCACCGTACTTCTGAACAGTGTAAGTCACAGTAACAGTTTTTCCGCAATGTACGCAAACGCCGGATTTTGTACCTATTCCGCCGTTAGGCGCTACTGTAACAATCACGCCGTGAGAAATACTGTGTTCGAGTTTTGAACCCTCATCGGTTACAGTGTCATACGCATTGTGACAAATATCACATTCAGCCGTCTTTGTTCCGTCATGCTCGCATGTTGCGTCCCCGTTTGAAACATAGTTCGTAAACGAGTGAGCTCCGGGCACATTATGCCTCTCAAGTTCCTTTCCGCAGACTTCACAGCATATTCTATAAATTTTATCCTCTGTACAGCTTCCCTCCTGAATCACTTCTATTTCTCCGGGAGTATGATCCACGGAATTAAATTCAGGATACGCAACCGTATCAGCGGTTATAGCGACGCCGTCAGTATCAAATCCTGCGAATTCATAGTAACAGCAGATGTCGTCATTTGCCTTTTCAAGAACAACGGCCGATGAAACGGTAGTTCCGTTTAACGCCGACTTGACATCGACAACCTCGTTATCAACATTACAGTAAACTACCGTATAGCGGTTTCTCGTGCTGCAAGCGTTGCCGTTTATACTGTTATTCACAGCATAGCTCTGTGCCGCCGTGGAAACATAAGTATTTATGACAACCGAAGATGTAATGCCGTCAAAGGCGTCAGTTGCAATAGTCGTAACATTTGACGGTATATATATATTCTTAAGCGAAGATATACCCGAAAATGCATTGGAGGAAATTTCCGTAACCTTGTAGTATTCACCGTTCGATACGACATATCCGGGAATTACGCACATATCGGAATCCGCATTCGTAAAGCCCGAGTTGCCCATCCATGAGGAGCCGTCGCCTACCGACGCGGTTTTGTTCTCGCCGTCAAGCGTATATATGAGACCGGAATCATCGGTAAACGATGTCAGAGTCTTAACATTTGCATCCAGCGAAGTGTTCTCCATATCTATTTCATAATAAGGATAGAGATCGTATGTACCTCCTGCAATGAGGTTTTCATCAATCAAGCCTTCGGCATAACCCTCCTGCGTTGTCCAGCCTGCGAATTTATACGCTATGCCGTTTTCAACATAGTCGGCAGGAGTTTCGCCGTCATAAAGGGACAGTACCGTATTACCGAGCTTGAACTGACAGTTTTCAGTAACAGCGGATGCAGTATTCTTAAACGAGTAACTGCCGGTATAGTTGCGTCCCGCGCCGTAGTGGAATGTGATATCATAATCAACAACCGCGCCTTCAACGATACCCAAAGGCGTTATCGTTGCCTCGTTGCCGTTAAGCGACGACGGGTAGTTCTTATCCTCTCGTGCAGTAGAAGCATAGTTTACCATAAAGGAGGATACTTTTGTAGTTCCGGCAACAGATGAACCGGAATATGCGCCTACCGACCAGAAAGGACAGTACATGAGGTAATATCCGTTCTCGGTAAAGGTCTTACCGAATGTATAAGTAGGATTGTTTTTGAAGAACCAGTTGAAGGAGTGAAGCTGGCTTCCCGAATAGGATGTGCCGTCTGCTTTCCATCTGGTGATATTGATTTCGCTTCCGTCGGAAATACCGTCTATCTTAAAGAGGATGGTAAATCCGTACTTGCCGTCTTCTTTGAATATGTGAGTACCTCTGATAAATTCAATATTGTCTGCGTCTGCCGAGTAAGTCTGCGGGTCGGTGTAATACTCGCCTGTAGGACGGGTTTCAACAAATCCGCCGTCAGCGCTCTGCTCGCCCGATATATTTATCTTACCGACGAGGTTTGCACCGAGAGAGGATGAGTAAATATCCGTATTTGCGAACTTAACAGCCCATTTTGCATCGTCTGCGGCGTCCGTATTCTTATTTGAAACACGCAGATAAACGCTCCATTCTCCGCCGCCTATGCCGGCAGGAAGAGTTATTGTTTCGTTTACTTCGCTTGTAACTCCCGTTACCCATGTTCTCGCATCTACGTCCGAAAGAGGAACGCTGTATTTCTTTGAGCCCTGTACGAGAATAATTTCCGCTTCTTTTTCCTTAACTATGTTGGAAAAGCCGCTGTTCATTATACCAAGAGAAAGGCTGAAACTGTCACCGGGCTGAATCGTTCCGCCCGTAATCTGAGAAGATGTGATAAGAGGGCGGTAGCCGAGATGATGATGAATAAAATCAAAGCATGTCCTGCCATAGTAAGATGAAAGATCTAAATTAGTTCCCAATTTCGCATTTACGGCATTTGCAACCGTCTCGGTAAAGATGAGGTTGTCATAGCCGGGAGCGAGGAAAGTAACTTTATAATTTGAATCAACAAGTGAAGCGGAAATATCAGTGTTTGAACCGGTAAGCGTACCGTCGGAATTTACCGAAACGGACGTTGTATCATACGGAGTCACCGTTCCCTCGCTGTTAAACATGCTGTATACGCCGATAAGTCGGTTAATAAAGGAATTCGCGCTGCCTGTCGTAGAGAACGACTGAGAGTATGTGGCATCTTTCCAGATATTACCGTTTATATTCATAAGGTGTGTATAGTACATTTCGGGTATACCGTTCACGGGATACCATACAGTATTGTTATTACTGCCGTCTTCTATCTGACGGTATCTGTCGCCCGAAAATTCACCGCCGTATGTAGCGCTCGTCTGACCGTTTAAGAACATAGTCTCCTGTGCACGGTTTCTGAACGTGCCGTAATCAATGAGAGTTCCCATATAACCGTCGTTATACATACCCAGACGCGCAAGATCTTCGGAAATAAGATTTCCGGTTGAGAAATCCTTTCCGTCGCCCGAATAATAGCTTATCGGCCCGTTTACGGAGCTTGAATAGTTTTGTTTGACAGTTGCAACCATCGTACCGATATTATTTTCGTTAAAGCTCGTCCCGAGGTGTTCGTTTACCCACGAGATGATTCTGCCCGATGTACGAAGAGACAGCGGAATGCTTTCGGGAACTATATTGAGAAGTAAATCAATAAGCTCTGTCGAATAGCCGTAATTTCCGTATGCGGTGGAATGCTGCTCGCCGAACTGTCCGAGAATACCTACCTCGACATACGCTATAACGCTTTCATACTCATCGAGAATTCCCCACTCCCATATCTGCTCAAAATGATGAATGAGCATATTCCACGCGGGCTCGGGATTGGAAACTCCCCTGTCGTCATATCTGAAACGCAAGCCGACGCATACTCCGTTATTCTTTGCATTCTGAAGAGTTCCTACCAAAGAGTTATAGAAGTTTTGGTCAAGCTCATAATCCTGGGTTCCGTTAATTGCCTTGGAATATTGGCGGAGATTGACCATCAGGAACCTGAAGGACGAGGGATTGGCAATGCTTGTGCTCTCTCCCGCGAGCGCAACAGGTGAAGGATAAATCTCCATACCTCCGGTATATCCTCCGTCCGGTTCGCCGAGATACAAGCCCGAGTCGACAGGATTTACCACTGTTTCCATCTGACTTTGCATTTCGCCTGCAGCACTCTCGGCGATTCCGAAAACACCGAGCGAAAGAATCATGGACAGGCAAAGAACAGCCGATATCAATTTTTTCATTTTCGTATTCTTCCTTACTAATGAATTTTTGCAGTTTTATTCAAATATATTATATCATGTTTTTTCTTACTAATCAATAAACTATCAAAAACAAGTCTTTGACGGTTATTTAGAAAATACTAGTTCATTTTTGTGCAAAATGCCAACAATTGTCTGTTTCTTTTTTGAAAAAAGGTATTGAAAATTGACAAAATATCAAGTATAATATATAGTGCTTATCAAGAGTGGCTGAGGGACTGGCCCTGCGAAGCCCGGCAACCTGTGCGCGACGAACGCATAAGGTGCCAAATCCACGAGATGGGCAGAGAACGAGTTTTTTGCCCCGAACGGGGCGTTTTTTATTTAATTTAGTCTAAAAAACCGTAGAAAAAGAAAGGATATATAAACTATGAAAAAGATTTTTACAAGCGAATCGGTAACCGAGGGACATCCCGATAAAGTATGCGATATCATATCCGATTCGATACTTGACGCGCTCTTAAAAGAGGATCCCATGTCGCGCGTCGCCTGTGAGACAACTGCCACAACGGGCATAATAACCGTCATGGGAGAAATAACGACAAAGGCGCATATCGACATACAAAAAACAGTACGCGAGGCGCTTCGCGGCATCGGTTACGACAGAGCAAAATACGGATTTGACTGCGACAGCTGTGCAGTTATAAGCTCGATTCATGAGCAGTCTCCCGATATAGCGATGGGCGTAGACAAATCATACGAAGCAAAAGAAGGAAAAACGGAAGACGAGCTCGAGGTAGGCGCAGGCGATCAGGGCATGATGTTTGGCTTTGCATGCGATGAAACTCCCGAGCTTATGCCTCTGCCCATTTCTCTTTCCCACAAGCTTGCACGAAAGCTCGCTGAGGTAAGAAAATCCGGCAAATACCCTTATCTCCGTCCCGACGGAAAAAGTCAGGTCAGCGTTGAATACGAGGACGGAAAACCCGTGCGCGTCGACACGGTTGTACTTTCCACACAGCACGACGAGCAAGTGACAACGGCTCAAATAAAGAAAGACATGATTGATGGGGTCATAAAAGAGGTTATCCCTTCAAATCTTCTTGATAAAAACACAAAATACTATGTTAACCCGACGGGCAGATTCGTAATCGGCGGTCCCATGAGCGACACGGGACTTACGGGAAGAAAAATAATTGTCGATACATACGGCGGCTATGCACGCCACGGCGGCGGCGCCTTTTCAGGCAAGGACCCCACAAAGGTCGACCGCTCAGCCGCATACGCCGCAAGATACATTGCCAAAAATATCGTAAAAGCAGGTCTCGCATCTAAATGCGAGGTGCAAATAGCATACGCTATCGGGGTGGCACGTCCCGTTTCGATACTTATAGATACTTTCGGAACAGGAAAAATTTCAGAGGAAAAAATATCAGACGCCATAATGTCGCTTGTTGATTTGCGCCCTGCCGCTATTATAAAGCGCTTTGATTTACGCAAACCTATCTATTCTTCCCTTGCAAGCTACGGTCAGATGGGAAGAGAGGATCTCGGCGTTCTGTTTGAAAAAACCGATTTGGTTCCCGCTCTTACAGAATTATTATAATAAAACACTTTTATAATAAAACAAAGTCGGTTTTTCGGCATAATATGCTGGTAAGAGGTGTTATTATGCTGAAATTCCTTTCTGAAATCGCCGTTTCCGTTTTTGCGGTATACGGAGGATATTCACTCTTACGGGATATAAAAAGATTTATATTAGAGGTTATTGAAAAAAGACGTTCATGAACAACGGTCCGGAAACCACCGAGCTTATAACGATAGAAGGTATAGTCGAAAACGTCATATACAAGAACGAACAGAACGGTTATTGCGTTCTTGATCTTGCAATAGACGAATCGGAATTTGTCACCCTCTCGGGCATTATGCCCTATACAAGCGAGGGTGAAACCCTGCGCGCTATGGGAAAATGGGAAATACACCCCCTTTACGGCAGGCAGTTCAAAGTGGAATACTATGAAAAAAAGCTTCCGACTGCCGAATCCTCAATGCTGAAGTACCTTTCCTCACGAACGATAAAAGGGATAGGTCCCGTTACTGCGAGAAGAATAGTAGAAAAATACGGCGCGGACTCCTTCGATGTTATAGAAAATCACCCCGACTGGCTGTCAGAGCTTCCGGGGATTTCCCTCGGAAGGGCGGAAGAAATATCAAACGATTTCAAACGTCAGTTCGGCATGAGAAACGTAGTTACATTTTTCGGCGAGTTTACCGGCCCGTCGACGGCGGTAAAAATCTACAAACGCTACGGCTCGGCCGCCATAGATTTAATAAAGCAAAATCCCTACCGCCTGTGCGAGGATATTAACGGAATAGGCTTTGAGAAAGCCGACAGAATAGCAAAAACGCTCGGCATGCCGCAAAACAGTCCCGAGAGAATAAAAGCCGGAATAATACACACGATGAAGCACAACGCCGTATCAAACGGGCATGTATATCTTCCGCGCGATAAAATGCTCGCTGTGGCGGGCGAGCTTCTCGATGTTTCCGAAGAGGAAAGCAGGAGCGCGTGCGACTCTCTTATAGAGGAAGAAAAGCTGAAAGAGGTGCGTATTTCGGGCAGGAAATGTC
>CAMGCN010000068.1 GCA_946040935.1 uncultured Clostridia bacterium
ACCTAAGCCTTCGTCGGCAGCGTCAGATGTGTATAAGAGACAGGGAAAAGGCCGATTACGGATTTGATAACCCAACTGAAATAAAGATAAGATACTCTGAAACGGTAAACAGCGAAGACAGCTCATCTACAATAACCAGCGCGGTTTACTATGACTACACTATATACGCAGGCGCGGAAAAGGACGGTCACCGCCTGATCACCGTCGAAGATTCAAGCATAGTATATAAGGTAGAAAGCGATATATTCAGCGAGATATTAAAGTAAGATGTCTGCTTTGATTATTATTTTCGCCGTGATATGTGTGCTTATTCTCTTATTGCTTTTTTTGATAAGCCCCGCAGGTTACAGACCGTCGGTAAAGCCATTTTTAGGGAAATACTATGCACACCGCGGTCTTTTTGACAATAAAACCATACCGGAAAACTCCCTCCCGGCGTTTGAAAAAGCGAAAGAGAAAGGATACGGCGTCGAACTGGACGTCCGTCTGACAGGCGACGGCAAGGCGGTGGTATTTCACGACTCCACGCTCGAGCGTATGTGCGGACGGAAAATAACCGTTTCAGACGTTTCATACACTCGCCTTTCGTTACATCCGCTCCTCGGCGGAAATGAAAAAATCCCCCTGCTTTCAGAGGCGCTTGAAGCACTCGACGGAGTTACGCTCATATGCGAGATAAAAGCGACAAAAGACAAAGCGGACACGATAAAGCTCTGCAAAAAAACAGCTAATATATTAAAAAACTACAAAGGGCATTACTGCGTACATTCCTTCTCCCCCGTCGCTGTTCGGTGGTTCAGAAAAAACGCGCCCAAGGTAGTGCGCGGACAGCTTTCCGCTCCGTTCAGAAGTGACAAAACTGTCAAAGGCTTTTCAGCGTTCGCCATGCGTAATATGCTGATAAACTTTATCGGGCGGCCAAATTTTATTTCTTATAATCACGAGGACACCCGCGCATTGGGCTTTAATCTTTTACGGCTCATGCGTCCCGGGCTTTTCGCTTGGACTGTTAAAAGCGAAAAGGAGCTGAACAAAGCAAAAGAAAAGTTTGAATCATTTATTTTTGAAGGCTTTGAGCCAAAATAATAACCGCTCGAAGTACCCAATATAATACCGTCATAAAACATTTTGTTCAAGACTTTATTTGACCGGTCGACAAAAAGCACGCCTTAGTATAGGCGTGCTTTTTAATGTTTGAATGTCACAGCTCGACGACTGCTCCGCCGTTAAGCCTTGATTTTTCTGCCGCAAAGCATACAAGGTACCCGTCGGCGGTATGTGAGATAGGCGTCTGGGATTTTGAGTTTGTCGCATCCCCTCTCAAAAGGGAGAGAAAATCGGCAAAGAGACGGTCGTCGCCGCCGCCGTGCGCGCTGTCCGACATAGAATCGGAAAGGTCGATAACTTCCTTTTCCTTTCCGAAAACAGAAAGCTCGATTTTAGCTTCGCTCATATCTGCGTCAATATCGCCGCGAGTGCCGAGAACCCGGATAGTACGGCCGTGCTTTGTATTAAAGCTCGACATGGTGAAGCTGATTGCAATATCATCCTCAAGCCACATATTCACAACCTGATGATCGACAACGTCGTTATCGCATTTATAAACGCATTTACCGTAATCGCTCGTTTTCAGCACCTCGGTTATCCCCTCGACCGTCGCGTCGCGCATAACCACGTCCACAGGCCAGCCCGTATATCCCTCCTCAACTCGTTTTATATAGTTGTTTTGAGCGCTGTACGGGCAAGAGTCGCCGTATTTACAGTCAAGGCATCTGTCAGACGCTCCTTCAGGCTGATTTTCCGCCTTAAAATGCTTAAGCGAGCCAAAGCTGGATACTCTTTTACATCTCTTGCCGCAGAGCCAAAGAAGAGCGTCTGTGTCGTGGCAGGATTTTGCGAGAATCATAGGACAGGAGCGCTTGGAATTGCCCCAGTTTCCGCGGACGAATGCGTGAGCCATATGCCAGTACTCTACACGCTCCATCGCCTGAACGGTGCAAATGTCACCTATAATACCCGAGTCAATAATGTCTTTGATTTTCGTGAAAAACGGAGAATAACGCAAAACGTGACAAAGCATTAACTTCCGCCCTGTTTCTATCGCCGTATCTCTTAACTCAAGGCAATGCTCCTCGGAGAGCGCAAGAGGCTTTTCGAGAAGTACATCATATCCGTTTTTCATCGCGTCCATTGCGTTTTCGTAGTGCATGGAATCCATGGTGCATATTACCGCGCCGTCCGCCTCTATACCTGCGTTAAAAAGCTCTTTAGCATCGGAAAAACAGTTTTCCGCAGGAACTGAAAATTCCTCGGCATGTAAGCGCAGTCTCTCTTCATTTGCGTCGGCAAAACCGACGAAGCTCACCTCGTCGGGATGGCGCCTCGCGTAAGATGCGTATACTCCGAAACGCGAGCCGACACCGGCCGCAATGAGTTTAATTTGTTTTTTCATTTTTTCACACGGGCATGCGCCCGTACTCCTTTTTGTCTGATTCACCGTAACATTCTAACACAGCGCTGCTCCCTTTTCAAGAGAAAAAATGTTATTCTCCGAAATATCCGATTGAAATAATCTTGCCGATTTCAGGTACAAGATCACATTCCGTTCCCTTATCGAGCAGGTCGCTTATGTCTTTCTCTGCTTTGAAATATACCCTCACATCAAATGTTCCGTCAGATAAAATATCGTATTCGAGAAAATATCCGCAGCATTCCATCATAACATCGGTGGACAAAAGACTAACCGCACAGTCGGGGAAAAAGTCGATAAGACGCAAAACTCCACGTTCATTTTCGCAGGTAAAGGGTATTTTATCAGACTGACCCTTCAGCCGTACCGTTAAATAGTCGCCTGAAAAACTGAATTCCGCACTCACATGCTGATATCTTGAAATGGAAAGAAGCAGCGTGCAGACTGCTGTGAGCATGACCGTCACATTTCGCACATTTATCAGCAAATCACGCTTTTCAAGAGGAGTAACAACTTGCACCTGTGCACCGAAGTGGGGATAAAATGCGGCGCACGCCTTTGAAAAACAGTCTGCAAACACATTTGCCGAATAAAGGCGAAGGGGCACCCTCTCATTTTTGAACACAATCGAGAATTGCTCAAGGAGAAGACTGCGTACTCTCCACAGCTTTGCCGTATCACTCTTATCATCCATATAAGAGGAAAGCGCGCTCTCGTAAGAGAGTATCTTTTCACAGGAAATACCCACAGCGTCCTCGGCAAAATGAAAAACACATCCGTCAAAGTCAAACTGTGCAAAAGCGGGAAAGACCGCCCACATTCCCTCTTCCCTTTCGCAGCAAAAACCGCGGTATTTGCCGTAGCTTACAAAAGCTCCGTTTGCAATCACGCGTTTACTCGCTGTTTTGTCGATTAGATTTTTCTTCGCACTCGGATTTTTCTCGAGTACACGCCCGTCATGCGAACACAATATAACAGGCGTCTTACAATTCTTAAAATCACTCATTTTCATGTAAATATTCTAACATATTTTTGCGGTTTTGTACATAGAAAAGTGAGCGAATTTCGACTAATTGTTTTAATTGTAACAAAATTTAGAAAAATTTATCAAAACCCTTGTATAAATCGCTTTTTTGCGGTAAAATAAAAAAAGCAAAATATAAAATCAAAAATAAACGGAGGAACTTTAACATGTCAGTAAAAGTTGCTATCAACGGCTTCGGCCGTATCGGACGCCTCGCGTTCAGACAGATGTTTGGCGCAGAGGGATATGATGTTGTTGCTATCAACGACCTTACAAGCCCCAAGATGCTCGCTCATCTTCTTAAGTACGACACTGCTCAGGGCAGCTATGTCGCACAGGGCCACACCGTAACCTATAACGAGGGCGAGGGCGAGGACAACTACATCGTTGTTGACGGTAAGAAGATCGTCATCTACAAGATGCCCAACGCAGCAGATCTCCCCTGGGGTAAGATCGGCGTTGACGTCGTTCTCGAGTGCACAGGTTTCTACACCTCTAAAGCAAAGAGCCAGGCTCATATCGACGCAGGCGCAAAGAAAGTCGTAATTTCCGCTCCCGCAGGAAACGACCTTCCCACTATTGTTTACAGCGTTAACGAAAATACTCTTACTAAAGATGATACTATTATTTCCGCTGCTTCCTGCACAACAAACTGCCTCGCTCCTATGGCTAAAGCACTCAACGACGCTTATCCTATTCAGAGCGGTATCATGACTACTGTTCACGCTTATACAGGCGACCAGATGATACTCGACGGTCCTCAGAGAAAGGGAGACCTCAGAAGAGCAAGAGCGGGCGCGCAGAACATAGTTCCTAACTCTACCGGTGCTGCAAAGGCAATCGGCCTTGTAATACCCGAACTCAACGGTAAGCTCATCGGCAGTGCACAGAGAGTTCCGGTACCGACCGGCTCTACTACAATCCTTGTTGCTGTTGTTAAGGGCAAGGATGTAACTGTTGACAGCATCAATGCCGCAATGAAAGCACAGACTTCCGAATCTTTCGGTTACAATGAGGACATGATCGTATCCAGCGACGTTATCGGTATGCGTTACGGCTCACTCTTTGATTCCACTCAGACAATGGTAACAAAGCTTGACGACGACACATATCAGGTACAGGTAGTTTCTTGGTACGACAACGAGAACTCTTACACCAGCCAGATGGTTCGTACGATTAAGTACTTCGCAGAGCTCGGCTGATATAACTGTATATCACAAAATAAATTTAAGGCATAGTTGAAAATCAACTATGCCTTTTTTCTATCCCTTATAAAAGTTTTTGAAGCTATATCGAATAATTGTCCGATGTGTCAATTTTCAAAACGTCCGCAAGGGTTATCCCGTCAAAATACTCATTGACAATTCTGTAAAACTCCGTCCATATCGGATAAGTGCGACATTCAAAAGCCCGGTCACAGGGTTTGGCTCCGCATTCAAGACACGCAACCGGAGCAAGATCTCCCTCTGTCAATCGCAGAATGTCTCCGAGCCGACATTCGTCCGGAGACTTCAGAAGGCGATATCCTCCCCCTTTACCGTGCACTCCTTCAAGAAATCCGTTTTTAGACAATACAGGAACTATCTGCTCTAAATACTTAAGCGAGATCCCCTCTCGCTCGGCGATCTCTTTCATGGGAATATATCCGCCGTCGGTATGCTCTGCAAGATCAATCAAAACCCGGAGAGCATATCTCCCTCTTGTTGATATCATCATTGTTCATCACCCATACTTTAGTTATTTTATCAAATTTCTTAAAAGTAAAGCTGTTGCCCTTTTCCGAGAAAACAGGTTTTATATTTTTGTCGGAAAAGAAATCTGAAATATATGCTTTTACTTCCTCTGTGAGATTTTCTGCCGTGAAGCTCTGTCCGCCGCACGAGTCGCAAAAATGTATTTTAACAGAAAATTTTTCGCCTACAGCTTTTTTTTAACAAAGCAGCATCAGAAAGACTTAAAACCATATTCCGCTCATCCTTTACTTATCGTACCTCCGCCGAGAAGGATATCGCCGTCATAAAGCACTGCGGCCTGTCCGGGTGTAATCGCCCTCTGCGGTTCATCAAATATAATTTGCACGGTTTTGTCCGGTTTTGGAATTACTACCGCCCGCTTTTCATCCTGGCGATAACGAATCTTTACCTTGCACCGTATCTCTGTTCTCTGCTCTTCTCCCGATATCCAATTAAAATCCTTTACCGTTGCTTCTTTGGTATAGAGTTCACTTTCTTTTCCGAGAACCACTTTATTGTTTTCAGTATCAATACTTTGCACATACATAGGCTCCGGCAGCGAAAGACCGAGCCCTTTACGCTGTCCTACAGTATAACGCACCGTGCCTTTATGTCTGCCCAATACTTTTCCCTCGGTACTTACAAAATCGCCGCAAGGGTATTTTTCCCCTTTATACCTCTCAATAAACTCCGCATAATCTCCGCCCGGGACGAAGCAAATATCCTGACTGTCCGGCTTATCCGCGTTTACAAAACCGCTTTCTTCGGCAAGCTTTCTCACTTCTGTTTTTCGCAGATTACCGAGAGGAAACAATGTGTGCGCGAGCTGTTCCTGCGTCAGCGAGTAGAGCACATAGCTTTGATCCTTTGTTTGGTCAATTGCTTTTTTAAGAATAAATTTGCCGTCCTTCTCTTCGATTCTTGCATAATGACCGGTTACGATATAATCACAGCCGAGAATTTTTGCTCTGTTATATAACCTATCAAATTTCAAATAACGGTTACAGTCAATGCACGGATTGGGCGTCAA
>CAMGCN010000069.1 GCA_946040935.1 uncultured Clostridia bacterium
CATAAATTTACAGCCACCGTGTTGACTAAACAACGGTGGCTGTTTTGACGCTTACAAAACAGCAAAAAGCCCAGCATATGCTGGACTTTTTCGACAAGCTGTTATATTTATAATAAGAATTTTTAGTGACTGTATTAGAAACAATTTTTATATTTGTTTGTTTAATAGCTTTTCTAAACACCCTACCCGTCATATCTTTGGGAGCTTTAATATAATCTACGGCTTTTGTGTATTTATTAATAATCTTGTCGTGCATAGTTTTTCCTTTCAATTAAGCTTTCTGCTCCTTTATTATTCCCTTGTCCATTTCGTATACTTTGTCGCAGAGCACCGAAATATCCTCTCTGTTATGGCTGGCGAGAAGGATTGTTGTTCCTTGCTTTTTCATTTCGAGCAGGACGTTTCTAATGTGCTTTACTCCGTCGTTGTCGAGCCCGTTCATCGGCTCGTCGAGGATAAGGATTTTCGGGTTTTCCATTATCGCCTGCGCTATTCCGAGCCGCTGTCGCATACCGAGCGAATATTTGCCGACGTGCTTTCGGCTTTTCGGGTCAAGGTTTACAAGCTCCATCGCTTTCTCAATATCCTCTCGGCTGATTCTTCCTCGTACCGAGGCAAGGAGCTTAAGGTTTTTATAACCCGAATAGTTCGTAACAAATCCGGGCGTTTCAATTATTACGCCGATGTCCTCGGGAATTTCCACATCCTTCCCTACTACCTTTCCCGACACGGTAACCGTTCCCTCGGTCGGCTTTAAGAATCCGCATATGCACTTCATAAGCAGGGTTTTCCCGCTGCCGTTTCTTCCTACAATGCCGTGAATTTGCCCCTTTGAAAAGCTGACATTTATGTTATTAAGAACTGTTGCTTTCCCAAAGGATTTTGATAAATAATCAACCTGAATGATATTTTCCATAATTATGCTTCCTCCGATATACTCATAACATCTCTCCTGCTCGAAGCACCAAACAGCGCAATCATAAGCAAAATATTAAGCGAAAACAAAACCGTTATCGTGTAGTTCGCCGACGGTAAGGCAACGTCACGCGAGTACGCCGTTTTATCGATATTTATCCACGACACAGGCGAAACCCACAGCAGTTCTGCTCTGTCCGTAATATCAGCCATCCAGTCGAGGATAACAAAAATCGCGGCTATAGCAATTCCGATACTTTTATTCCTCAAAGCCGTGTTACACAGCATTATAATCATCCCGATGAAAATCACAATCAAGCCAAACGCAACAGCAGTATAAACCTCCGCCTCCATAGGAGAATAGTGACTGATGACGAAATATGAGGACGGATTGACCGTCGATGCGGTAGAAAGCGAGGTCCAGACCTTGCCCCAATCGTTTTTAAAAACTATCATACCGAAATTTCTGATTATCGGCACCGCAATTAAAAACGCAGTTAAAACTACCGAGCAAATTATCAGATACATCACCTGCGAAACATACCACGCTCTTTTCCCCGAGCGCGTCATCATAAGCAGTTGGAGCTTGTTAGTAAAGGGCGCGTCGGAGAATAGCAGTATCACTAATGTGAACACAAAAAGATGCATAAACGGGTGGGTGAATAAAAATGGGAACAGGAAAGGCGTAACGCGGTAACCTTCGTTTTTAGCAAATTCAAACACAGGCGCGTAGTTATCGAGTGAGAAAATTATCAGTAAAATAGCGACGATATACAGCTTGCAGTTTACAATCCAGCCCGCAAAATCGCTCTTTAGAACCGCCAAAGAAATTTTAACCTTTCGCACCGTAACACCTCCGTTTCATCACCATTACAAATATTGCCGAGCTTACCAAAGTTAACGCCGTAAAGAACACAAAAGCGTACAGAATAGATACCAGCGCCGAACTGCTTACTCGAATAAAGCCCTCGCTTATCGCTTGAATATGCATTTCCGTCGGCAATGGGAACAAATATGATATTTCGGGAATAATTCTTGACGCGAGGAACGAGGACATAACCGCAATGTAGATATTCGGCATTGCGACCGTTATTATCATTCCAACCGCCGTGAACAGCCCCGTAGAAAGGCTGATAAAAAATATTCTCATTTCGAAGAACAGCACAGGGCTGAACCGCAGAACATCTTCGAACACATCAGCTCCGCCCGTGTAGTAATCCGCATCGGCAATCGGCATAACGCATGCTCCGAGCCCAACAACGATATTGAACGCAACCTCGGTCACGACAAACGCGAACAGTACGCCCACCAAGATTTTTGAGATAATATACGGGAGCTTCCCTGAGCGTGAGGAGTAGAGATAATAGCCCTTCTGTCGTATATCCATACAGAGATTTGTGCTCGCGAAGAGCGATGCCGGAATATAAATCAGCTCAACAAAAAATCCGCCCACCGTCATTCCTTCAAAGATATAATACAACTTCACGTATTCCCATTCGTATTCTCTGAAATACATTATCGCACCGAGCAGTAGCAAAATTATCATAAACAATACGGACGACAGAAAACACTTCAGCGAGAACATCCTCTTTATTTCCGTTTTAAACATTCCGATATAGCTTTTCATCATTCAATCCATTTTCCTTTTTCCGCATCGAGCAATATGTTTTCAGTGACATAAGTAATATCGGACGAATTCTCCTTATCGTTCGCGATGGGGTATTTCACCTCAAAAACATAGGCGGGGATAAATTCGAGCTTCTCGCCGCCATTTACCGAGATATAGGTGATGTCCACGCTGTTGCACACAACCTTGTCGGGAAGAATATTGTTCCTGAATTTTTCAGCGAGCAGATCTTTTGCCTCGTCCTCAGTAATTATCTTGTCAATATCCCTTCTGTTTTTCTCGGTTTCGAAAACGTCGCCTATATATAAATTGATTACCTTATCTCTGCGGACAAGCGCGTAAATCCACGAGCCGTCCGACACATTCCGTCCGTAATCGTATTCGTTGTTATAAAGGATATATTCTCCGACTGTCGGCTTCATTGTGACGATATAGACCTCATCCTCCTTGGTAAAATCTCTTTTCATCGCACCGCGCTCGTCGTCCTTGATATATTCCTCGTACTCCTCGTCGGACATATAGTCCCGCGCGAGTATTTTGAGGACGTTCTTGTCAAGAGGATAAGCCTTGATATCGGTCGCGCTTATGTTGTATTTATCAATAATTTTCTGTACTCTTTCGAGTGCCTCCTGCTCGGAAATTCCGTACACGCCACTTACATTCTTAGTCACAGTGTCAAAATCCTTGCGCAGTTTTCCCTGTTTATCCCAGAGCAGAGCGTCGTAATTATAACTGAACTCCTTAGCCGAATAACAGATATAACCCGCGTTGGTAAAGATGTGGCCGCCCTTATCTCCTGTCCACGATTTTGTATAATTCTCGTCCGTTGTGTCGCTATCGAGCGTGTACTTTTCTCCTTTCCACGAAAAATCCTTTGTGTCTATTACATTGTCAAAACGCTGTAGCTTTCCATAGAGCTTCTTGTAGTGATTCGGGTTATTTTCGGATTTTGAACTTGCTTTTTTGCTGTTAAACGATACATTGTTATCATTTTTTGAATTGCCGTTGATTTCCTCACTTGTACTGCAGCTTGCCGCGAGGAACGCCAGAACCGCAATCATAATAATAGAAATAATACTTTTCAGTTTCATCGTTAATCTCCCTCTTTATACAAGCTTCGCGCCGACATACATAGTGTTGTTCTTAACATTCTCCAAAACGAGTTTTATCTTCTGATTGTCGGTGCTGCCGTCCTTGTAGATAACCTGTACATTAATTTCGATTTCATTTACAAGAGCTAAGCATAGCTTGTTCAGCTCCTTTTCATAATCGTCCCCGCTGATTCCTTTTTTATTGGCTGTGTGCTTATAGAACCGCTCAAGCAGTTTTACGGTCTCCTTTGATAAGTCTTCATCCTTTGTAGAAAGTCCTCTCCAAAGGTATACGTCGGATTTTTTACATTCGGACTGCTTCTCATAGTCTACAGAGTACGCAACAATGTCATACAACGCGTTATCGGGAATCACAACAGAACCGTACTCCTCCGAATTCTTTTGGAATTTATCCATAATCTGATTTTCCACGGTATAAACGTCATAATAAGGCTTCATACTGCTTTTAGAATTACTGAATCTGAATACGCCGTTCTGAACACTGTATCTGATTGACTTAATATTCTCTCCATGACAGCGAAGCGGAAATGTCCAGTCTGCCGAAACAATAAACGTATTTAGCTCATTGTCGACTGAAATATTGTCCTTATCCAATTTACACTCGCCGATATGAACACGGCTGTCATTTTTTAACAGGACTTCATCGTCTGTCGATTCAGCAGCGTAAGCGGTAAGGAAAAATGTATTTTTGTTATCGGTTGCAGAATTGTTTCTCGGGTAAAATAAAACCGCGGTAACGCCTATCACAACGGCGAGACACGCCGCAACCGCACCAATCGCCTTGTATCTGAAGCTTCTTTTTTTCTTTTTCGTTTTTACCAAAGCAGGGTATTCTTGAGTCTCAGCTATTAAATCATCATCCGCATTTCCGATTGCTTCAAAAATAGTAAATGTCGTATTCTTCATATGTAATACCCTCTTTCTGTCAAATACTCTTTCAGTTTAACTCTGCTTCGATAAAGAATGGATTCCACTTTTTTATATGTAACTCCATGCTTATCCGCTATATCCTTAACAGACATAGTGTTAAAGTAACGTTCAAGAAACATAACGCGGTCGAGCTGTTTAATCGAGCGCAGAAAATCTGAAATAAAACCCGATAGTTCATCAAGCTCGACAGATTTCTCTACTGAACAACCCGAAGGAACACAATCGTTAAGCTCCGACAATAGGACATCTATTTTACTTCCGCCTCTTTTCAGGGCTGTATTCCGCTTAAAAAGGTCTATCGACAAACTCCTGACGATTTTTCCTACATAAGCAAATAGCGATCTCGGTCTTGCATCGGGAATAGATTTCCAAGTTTTGTAATAAGCGGAGTTCACGCATTCCTCGGCGTCCTCTTTATTGTTAAGAATGTTGTATGATACTCGCATAAAATCACTACCGTACTTATCAGAAAGCCTTTCGATTGCCTTTTCGTTTCTTTCCCAGAACAAATTAACGATAGTATTGTCATCCATTATCTATCATCTCCTTATTCTCAAAATGTCACTCTATAATATAAGACGATTTTTTTGTATGAATCCCTCAAATTTTAACACAAATATTTTAAAAAGGAAATGCAGCGACCGAAAAGCCGCCGCGAAAATTATCGATTGTACTCGTTATCCTTTTTTGAATGCCGTCCAATTTAACTCTGCCAGCCCAATTGCAGCGTAAAGAAAAGAGCTGAAAAAATTCCAACTCTTTTTGCGTATATGAGCAGTGGTCTGAGTACAAGGAAAGTTTGGTCAATAACCACTGCTCTTTTTGAGAAAGAAATGTCATTTCGAGCCTGTCGAGGAATCCACTTCCTCCTGATGTCGTTTAATCATTCGACAATTTCTGAACGCACTGAACAGCTCTTTGAGGAGATGACCTTGTTCTTCAATGAAGCCGAAGCTTTTGAAGATACCGAAAACAGAAACACCGAGATTACCGTTGAGCAGTATAAGCGCAAGCAAAAGACAGGTTGCTTTGACAAGCTTCCCGAAAACGTAGAAACCTATGTTGTGGAGCACGAGCTCAGTGATGAAGAGAAGAAGTGTCCTCAGTGCGGTGAAGAGATGGAAGTCATCGGCAAGAAGGTCACCAAGCACCTTGAGATGATTCCCGCACAGGTAAGAATCCGCGAGGAAATTTACTACACTTATGCCTGCAAGAAATGTCACGAAAACGAGGCGGACACACCTGTTGTGGAAACACCTCAACCAAACCCGGTAATCAAAGGAAGCTTCGCTTCCGCTGAAGCAGTTGCTCACCCGATGACGCAGAAGTTTGTTATGCACTCGCCTCTCTATCGTCAGGAGCAGGAGCTAAAGCAAAAGGGCATTGAGCTTTCCAGGCAGACAATGTCCAACTGGTTCATCACCGCTTCAAGATTATGGCTGGAACCTTTTTATGAAAAGCTTAAAGTACAACTTTTGAAAGAAGGCGTCCTCCATGCCGACGAAACCACCCTAAAGGTGTTGCGAACAAAAGATAAACCGACGCCCGGTAAGAGCTACATGTGGCTGTACAGAACAAGCGGTTGTACCGAAAAACCGATTGTACTCTATGATCATCAACCAAATCGCAAGGCTGATAATGCCGAAAGTTTTCTGGAAAGCTTCAAA
>CAMGCN010000070.1 GCA_946040935.1 uncultured Clostridia bacterium
ACACCTAAGCCTTCGTCGGCAGCGTCAGATGTGTATAAGAGACAGACTGCAATCAATGCAGATACTGATGTAAACATAGTTTACAACACGACCGCTGTAAACACATCGTCTATCCTTACAAGCTATACCGTAACAGGCAAGGTTGTTGATAAGACAATGCTCTTCAGCTCTGAGGTCGGTACATATAAATGGGCTGAATCGGGAATTCACGACTTCTCTCTCGTAGTAAAGATAGAGGGCGCAAGCGAAGAAAACCCTGTAACTCTCGGCGGAATGAGAACAAATATAGGCGGTATCGACTCGAACAACTCGGGTAACTACGGCACATCAAGCGTTCTCTTCAACGCTGTAACCGAGAACGGTTACTACTATGCAAACATCGGCGGTTACTTACTCACATGGGTAAGCAGCGATGTTATGAACTCGCTCGCATTCAGCGATCCTGACTCGACTCGCGGCGGTGTTTCCGTTGACGCAAGCGGAGCTGCTACATTTACCGCAACGTTCGTGCCTCAGTTCTTCACTCCCGAAGTACGCTTCTACGGAAAAGACGGACAGTGGCTTGCTACCAACAGGATTACAACAAGTGCAGGACACTGGTCATACGACAGAGTTAAGGCTCCTGCTCCTTCATCCCTTTACAACGGCGCTGACCTGGTCGAGGGCTTCCTCTACTGGGCTGACGCTGAAGGAAATGAAATAACTCAGCTTTACGACTCTATGGATGTATATGCTGTATATGAGTGCACGCATGAAGAATGCACAATTATAGGTGCCGGAATTGTACAGTGTAACAGATGCGGAGAAATTATTGAGGGCGCTCCGACCGTAGTCTCCGGTTCGGCAGAGCTTTCGGCTATGCAGACGGGAGATACCTTTACGGTTCCCGTTACGATAACCAACAACCCGGGACTTGTCGGAATCACGCTTTCTGTGGAGACAAGCGAAAATGTTGAGCTCACATCGGCTTCTGTCGACGGTACGCTGTTTGACGGCGCGATGGTCAGCTACTCAAAGAAAGTAATGATAAATAAGGGCCTTGAAGCTGAAAACATTACTGCTGACGGAACGATTGTAAATCTTACCTTCACTGCTCTCTCCGATATTCTGTCGGAGGATACGGTAAGCGTTAAAGTAACTATGACAGACGGCTCGACTACAGATCTGACGATTCCGAAGATTTACTCTGGCCTTACAGTCAACTACAGAAATTCAAACGATGTTGCTATAGTAAACTACGATTCGCTTGGCTTTACAGTCGGCAACACTCTTGCACTTAACATCCGTATGTCCTGCAACCAGTATGAGGACACATATACGATGTGTGATTCATGGACGATGTATCTCGACTCTGAAACCGAGCCGGGAGTATGGACAGAAATTTCCTCACAGACTCTTGCAAAAGCGGAAAATGTAACATTCACCCTTTCGGGAATACCGGCAGTTTACCTCGTAAATAATCTCAAGGTTCGCTTTGTCGGAAACGGAAATTACGGTGTAAATTATCTTAGCGAAAAAGAAAAAATGACGGTTAGCGGCGAGGAGTTAGATCTTTCGTTTGTAAACTATTCCTTAAAGGTAAAGGAAACCTATGACGACGAAAATTTGGAAAACTTACTTAACTCCATGCTCAACTACTCGGCACAGGTACAGATCTACAAGGGATATAAGGTTGACTCTCTCGCAAACGCAGGACTTTCCGAAGCAGAAAAGACGTTCATGAGTATTGACGATCCGGAATATGACTGGTCGGCATACTCCTCTCAGAAACGCGGAGTTACGGCGTCTGCAAATAAAGATGTCAAGATTACCCACTCGCAGATCCTTTTGGGAACAGAAAAAATAGGCTTCAGATTCTACTTCAAGCTTGCCGAGGAAGCTGATATTGATGTATCAACTCTTACCGCAAAAGTGAAATATACCGACGCGTCGGGCACTGAAGTGATAAAGGAAATATCCGAATTTACCCTTTCTTCCTATTACGGAGAGTATTATGTGGCGTTCGACGGCTTTGATCCGACGTCGTTTGATACGCAGATGGTTGTAGCAATATATCAGAACGGCACAAAGGTAAGTAATACCGCATACGACAGTATTCCCACAATGGCAATGCAAGTTGCACAAGACGCTTCTTATGTGGCTATGAGACCTGTTCTCAGTTCCATACTCGCGTATAACCGCGATGCAAAGACATATTTTGAGAATAAATAATCAGTACGAAAAGGAAGGTATAAGGAATGAAAAGAACATTTGAAAATCCTGTTGCAGAACTTTTCGAGCTGTCAAGTGACGAGATAATGGGTACAGGAAACGGCATTATATCGGCAGATATAATTGATTTCCCCGAACTACCCGAAGAAGATGAAAGCGATGAGGGCACATTTTGAAAAAAACAGGCAGGCTATATAGCTTGCCTGTTTTTTTACAGTGTGGGAAAAACGTATTATGTGATCGGACAGAAAGCATGGAAAAATCGGGATTTGATTTGCTTTTTTGGCTGTATATGAAGCGGTAATTATCGGTTTATACAAATTACGGAGAAATTTTTGTGCAACTTTTTTCTGTGGCTTTATGTACAAAACGTGCGATGTATGGTATAATACAAACATAACTATGCATATTTGCCGCATAGCTTCAAAAAAACATACAGTTTGCGAAAAAGCAGATTAGTGTTTATGTTAAAATGTATTTGATTACATAGGAAAACATATGAGCGAAAACACGAGAGATAAGGAAACAGAGGGCGTTGTTTTCGGCAGAAACGCGGTGAGCGAACTGCTGAAAAGCGGAAGAAGCGTTGACAAGGTGATTTTTGCCGACGGAGCGAAGACAGGCTCTGCCTCGGTTATAGAGGCGATGGCTAAAAATGCAGGAATACCCGTTTTGCGCGCTAACAAAGCAAAGCTCGATAAACTCGCTTGCGGCGCAAACCACCAGGGCGTCGTCGCCATGACGGCAGGCGTTGAGTACAGTACGGTTGACGATATACTGCATATTGCAGAGCAAAGAGGAGAAAAGCCCTTCATTCTTATTTGTGATAACATTGAAGATCCTCACAATCTCGGCGCACTGATAAGATGTGCCGAGGGCGCAGGCGTTCACGGTGTTATCATCCCCAAAAGGCACGGATGCGGCATAACGCCGACAGTGGAAAAGGCTTCTGCCGGAGCGTGTGAGCACATGGCAATAGCTAAGGTAACAAATATTGCCTCTACCATAGACCTGCTCAAAGAGCGAGGCTTGTGGATATACGGTGCGGAAGCGGACGGAACTAACCTTTATGAAACATCGCTTGCCGGTTCTGCCGCATTTGTTGTCGGCAGCGAGGGTTCGGGAATATCTCGTCTGGTCCGTGAAAAATGCGATTTTACGATTTCAATTCCTATGTACGGAAAAATTAATTCATTTAATGTTTCGTGTGCGGGAGCGGTCATAATGTGCGAGGCGGCGAAACAGAGAAATAATTAAACGGAGAGCGTTTTATGGAAAACAAAAACGAAATGACACCGCAGGAATTGCTTGCTAAGCTCAAAGAGTCAATAAAAAGCGAATCTTCGGCTGATGATGTCGATAAAAACACTTCATCTGAAAACGAGATTTCCGATGAGGAGCTTATCAGCCGGTATGATGAAGAGGAGCCTGCAAGCTCTCCTACCGTTAAATATCATTATACGGTACGCCGCAGAGAACCGACGGTGCAACCGGAGGGTGTGCAAGAGGGCGGCACAGAAGACAATTCATCAGAGGAAGAGGTTGAAGCGGAAATACCCTCTTCCGATATTGTAATAGACGCACCCAGGGCAGAGGCGGCGGCGCCTGTCGACATGATGAAAGAGTTTATGTCCGACGAGGAGATAGCGCAAATGCAGCGATTTGCGTCAATGCCCGACGCGCAGGAGATAGCCGAGCAGGCGAAGGAGCTTGCAGAGAGGGACACACAGGAAGAGGATGTGTCGCTTGATGAACCTCTGTCTCTTACCGATCAGGTGGAGATAGCGTACGGAGACTCGGAAGAGTATTATACAAAGCTCGCAAACGAGAGCGGGCAGGAAGCGCAGAACGAGCAGGAAGCGTCTGCCGAGTCAGACAAAATTAAAATGAATATCAGTCCGAGCGAAGCTTCAAAGAGAAACGCTATGGACTTTATTACCTCGCTCACAAAAAAAGCGGCGCGCACAACTACCGAGGCTGCAACCGCCGCAGGAGAGGCGGCTGCTGTAGCCGCAAAAGCAGCTGAAGATACTGTTCAGGCGGTACAGAAGGTCGCAAGTGACGCGGCAGGCGCGACAAGCGAAGCGGCGCCTAATGTAGACGAATACGACGATGTAGATGTCAATCTCATGATAGCTTTCGGTATGGAGGATCGCTTAAAGGAAGCGGTCGGCGATAAAGAAGCGCAGAAAATAACCGACCAGGCTGATACCGAAGCAAAAAATTACACGAATACCGACGTGTTCAAAGCGGTGGATGAGGAAGAAAAGCCTGTTACCGAGTTTACCGATAACTCGCAGATAAAGACAATATTCGCCGCATACAAAACGAGATACAGAAAGTATATTCTAAAGCTGGGCGCCTGTGCGCTTATCTCTGTTTTTCTGTTTTTCTTTGAAAATTTATCTGCTTTCGGAGGCAAGCTTCCGGAGGCGCTGAATCCGGGCTATTACCCGATTGTCAACATAATGATCGGACTGCAAATGCTCTTGTTCCTTACGGCGCTCGTCTGGGACGCGGTCAAACGCGGCATCAACTCGCTTCTTGCAAAAAAACCGATACCCGAAAGCGCCATGGCGGTCATACTGTTCCTTTCGTTTTTGTATCAGCTGCTTACCCTATTCTTTTCACGAGCTGATATCAATACATACATTTTCCCCGTTTCAATTGCGGCACTGCTGACGCTTACGGGAGGATTCCTTTCTCTTAAGAGAGAGATTTACTCTTTTAACATTGTTGCGTCAAAAAAAGTGAAATATACTCTTGAAGCAGTAGGAGAGAGCGAATGTAAAGATGAAAGAGAGGCCTTTTCCTATTTCTTCGGAGATGACTTAAAGAAAGAAAATACCGCCGCAGAAGTATCCGGCGAGACGGTGCAGGATGCTTCATACGAAGAGGGCGTTTCGGAAAACGCAGAAGCGGTTTCTCCTGAGGAGGACGCGGCGCCCGAGAGCCGTCCGGTATATAAGATGAAGCGAGGGGCTTTCATAGACGGCTTCTTTGAGAGAATGAATACATATCCGTCCTATAAGGCGGTGCTCAATTTCATAATTCCTGTTTTTGCTATAATTTCTCTTGCATTCTTTATACTTGGATTTATACGCACGGGAAATGTTTCGGGCGCTATACGCATGGGTTATATCGCGCTTGCCATATGCGCGCCTGCGTCTATGTTTATATCCTTCAATTATCCTGCTTATAAGGCAAGCAAAAATGCTTTTGTTAACGAAAGCGCCATTATCGGTGAAGCGACTCCCGAGGAATATCTCGATACCGCGATAATGACCTTTGAAGACAAAGATATTTTCCCGCCGCGCGGAGTTAAGGTTAAGAGCATTAAGGTTTACGGTTCTCACCGCATCGACCGTGTGGTATTTAACGCGGCGAATATTTTCAGAAAATACGGAGGACCTCTTTCCTCTGTGTTTAACAAAGCTACTCTTGAGCTCGGTACGACAGACGAGGTGTTTTTCGGCACGGTTGAGGACGACGGAATCGAAGCTATGGTTTCGGGCAGTCACATATATCTCGGAACGACGGATTATTTGCACCGCAAGGGATATGAGACCGTTATCGATGATGAAGACGAAGTGGTCGAGGGCAACGGCGGAATCTGCATTATGTTTATGGCTATCGAGGACGAGGTCGCGGCAAAGTTTTATGTTGAATACACGCTCGACGCAGAGTTTGAGCACATTCTTCGTGCGCTTTATACCTCGGGAATATGCATCGCTGTAAGAAGCTACGATCCCAATATCAGCGACAGAATGCTCAATTTGCTTCTGCGTTACGAGCAGTTCCCCGTAAAAGTTATAAAAACGAGAAGCGACGAAAATGTAAATATAGCGAAAGAACACGCAAAGAGCGGCGTTGTTTCAAGGCGTTCGGTCAAGGATATGCTCCGTGCGTTCATGAGCTGCGATAAGGTTTTGCGTGCCGTCAAGAGCGCGACGGTTATGAAA
>CAMGCN010000071.1 GCA_946040935.1 uncultured Clostridia bacterium
TGCGCCGGGGTAGTTGCCAAACGACGGCGCAGACGGTGTGGTTTATTTCGGACGCCTTGAAAAAAGGGCGCAAAAACTGCTCGGCAGAAAAGTTGTTATTAAAAACGGCAAGAGCAAGCGGGTGGAGCTCACATTTGAAAACGACGACGATCTTGAAGAGCTGCTTACCGCGCTTTGCGGGAAAGATATTTTTGACAAATAAACCATATTTTGGAACAGAAAGAGAGAAAAAACCGTGTTAGACATTAAGTTTGTAAAAGAAAATCCCGAAATAGTAAAGCAGAACATAAAAAACAAATTTCAGGACGAAAAGCTGCCTCTTGTTGACAAGGCGATAGAGCTTTATGACAAAAAACGCGCCGCCATGGCGGAGGAAGAAGGGCTTCGCGCAAAGAGAAACGCTATTTCAAAGCAGATTGGCGCACTCATGGCGCAGGGCAAAAAAGACGAGGCGGAAAAGACAAAAAAAGAAGTTGCCGAGTTCGCCGCGCGCCTTGACGAGCTTACCGCACAGGTAAGAGAGCTTGACGAAGAGCTTCTCAAGGTCATGTATGTTATTCCGAACATTATAGACCCGACCGTTCCGATAGGTAAGGACGATTCGGAAAATGTCGAGATAGAAAGATTCGGCGAGCCTGTTGTTCCCGACTATGAAATTCCCTACCACACGGAAATAATGGAGCGCCTTTCCGGTATAGATCTCGACGCGGCAGGCAGGGTTGCGGGAAACGGATTTTATTATCTCATGGGGGATATCGCACGTCTTCACAGCGCGGTTCTCTCATATGCGCGCGACTTTATGATAGACCGCGGATTTACCTACTGCATACCGCCTTACATGATTCGTTCCAACGTGGTAACAGGAGTCATGTCCTTTGCGGAAATGGACGCGATGATGTACAAGATAGAGGGAGAGGATCTCTATCTCATCGGCACGAGCGAGCATTCAATGATAGGCAAGTTTATCGACACTACCATTCCCGAGGAGAAGCTACCCTATGCGCTCACTTCCTTCAGCCCCTGCTTCCGCAAGGAAAAGGGAGCGCACGGCATTGAGGAAAGAGGCGTTTACCGTATTCATCAGTTTGAAAAACAGGAGATGATAGTCGTCTGCCGCCCCGAGGATTCGCCCATGTGGTATGACAGGCTCTGGAAAAACACGGTCGATTTCTTCCGTTCTCTTGAAATCCCCGTCCGCACTCTCGAATGCTGTTCGGGAGACCTTGCCGACCTGAAGGTCAAGAGCCTTGACGTTGAGGCGTGGAGCCCCAGACAGAAGAAATACTTCGAGGTCGGCTCTTGCTCTAATCTGGGCGACGCACAGGCGAGAAGACTCAAGATAAGAATAAAGGGCGAAAACGGAAATTACTTTGCTCATACCCTTAACAATACATGCGTTGCTCCTCCGAGAATGCTCATCGCATTCCTTGAAAATCACCTTTGCGAAGACGGCAGCGTAACGATACCTCCCGCACTTCGTCCCTATATGGGCGGAAAGGAAAAAATAGATGCTGAATGATATCTTCACATACGACGGAGGAAATTCCGTTTCGTTTGTGGTAATAGGTATTTTCATCGGCGCGGCCGTCGCCTGCATTGTTATGCTTTACAATATCAATTTCCCCGGCAAGATGGTACGTGCGCTTGTACGGCTCGGAGCGCTTTCCCCCGAAAGCGCCGTGTCCGCCTCCGACTGCGGATTTAAGAGCGAGGAGCTTCTTCGCTTCATGCTGTCGGAAAAGGGAGCGCTTTCAAAATATGTGCATATAATACCTGTTGAGACAGTAAAAAAAGGGAAAAAAGAGAAGACGGTGCTCACTTCTGCGAAATTTTACCTCGAGCCCGAAACGAAGGACCGCGCGGAGATCCGTTACGAAAAGAAAAGGGCGGGCGTCCTCACGGCAGTCGTCGGAATATTGCTCCTCGGGATTCTCGCGCTCGCCGTGATTTGGCTGATACCCGAGCTTATGCAGATGCTTAAGAACTTTATCGGAATGTTCAGCACAAGAGAATAACCGCTTGATTTTGGAGGGAATAATGAACAACCAAAACCAAAACCAAAACAACCGTCCCGGCGGCGCACCGCGCAGGACGCCCCGCCGCACAGCGCAGGGAATGGGAACGCCTAACCGCGCGCCCCGCAGACCTGTACCTGCCGCCGAAAGAAAAAAGCCGAAAAAGCATATTTCGCGCTTTTCCACGCTTATGCGTGTGTTTATAGCCGCGCTTTTAAGCGTGCTTGCGCTTATATTTGTCTTGTATCTTTTCGGTTTCAGATATATGTCATATAAAGTCGTGCGCGGAGACGATACGACCGTAGTGAAATACATCGGCCGAGTCAACGACGAGGGCAACCCAAAGTGGGGAATCGTCGTATATCCCGACAAGACCGCGATAGTAAACGGCTCAAAGGGCACGGTTTCCTACTCGAACGGCGACGTGTATTCGGGCGAACTTAAAAAAATGTTAAAGCACGGAACCGGCGTCCTCGTTTATGCCGGAGGCGCACGGTATGAGGGAACTTTTGTAAACGATGTCCCCTCGGGCAGCGGCACATATACCTACTCAAACGGAGATGTCTATACGGGCGGTTTTGAAAACGGCGTTCGGTCAGGCGAGGGTACTATGACCTGGGCTGACGGCTCGTATTATACGGGCGGCTTTGAAAACGATCTCCGTTCGGGCACGGGTAAACAGGTTTACGCAAGCGGCAAAAGCTACGAAGGGCAGTATCTGAACGATTTGAAAGAGGGCGAGGGCACCGAATATTTCCCCAACGGGGACAGCTATGTCGGCTCTTTCAGTCAGGACCGCCGTTCGGGACAGGGTACCTACACCTGGGCAAACGGAGAAAAATATGTCGGTCAGTGGGAAAACGACGTCCTTTCGGGACAGGGCACATACTACTGGCCTTCCGGCAGGACTGTCACGGGAACCTTTGAAAACGGAAAAATAGTCGTAGGCACGGCCGTATATAAGGATGCGGACGGTACAATCGTCGCTCCCGACTGATAAATTTTTGAGGCGAATACATATACAATGAACACTTTTGCACTTTCTACCGGATTTTTATCTGAAATATTCACAAAGGCCTCGGACAACTCGGCGGCATATACCGTTTTTCGGGATCTTACTATAATCATCATCGCCGCCAAAATATGCGGCATGATAGCACAGAAGCTTCGCGCGCCTGCCGTGGTGGGTCAGATTATTGCAGGACTTATCATAGGCCCCTGCCTTCTAAATCTTGTCGGTTTCGAGGGGGATCCGAACGGTCTTTTCATCACGAAGATGGCGGAAATAGGCGTCGTTTTGCTTATGTTCTCGGCAGGTCTCGGCACCGACTTAAAACAGCTTGTACGGACAGGGTTTAAGGCGACTCTTATCGCCTGTGCAGGGGTTTTTGTTCCTCTTGTGGGAGGAACGGTGCTGTTTATGTGCTTTTACGGCTTTTCGGGTTGGGGCACCGAGGGATTTTTCAGGGCGGCGTTCATCGGCTGTATTATGACCGCGACATCTGTTTCCATAACAGTCGCCGCACTCAAGGAGATGGGACATCTTAAAGGCTCGGTAGGCACGACGATAATGTCCGCCGCGATAATCGACGACGTTATCGGAATAATGGTCTTTACCTTTGTCATCAGTCTCACCGACAAGAGCACGAGCGCACTTGCCGTGGTGATAAAGACTCTCTTGTTCTTTGTTTTCGCCGTTGTTGCCGGCTTTCTTGTGTACAAAGCGTTTAAGGCGATTGACAAACGCTATCCGCACACACGGCGGGTACCTATCGCGGGTCTCGCGCTGTGCTTTGGCTTCGCTTATGTTGCCGAGCGCTTCTTCGGAATCGCGGACATAACGGGCGCGTATGTTGCGGGAATTATCCTGTGTTCTCTTGAAGATTCCGACTATATCGAACGTAAGATGGATATAAATTCATATATGCTTTTCGGTCCGATTTTCTTTGCTTCGATAGGACTGAAAACAGATATTTCCGATTTTGATGTAAGCCTTATCTGGTTTTGTCTCGCCTTCGTCCTGGTCGCGCTTGTTACCAAGGTGATAGGATGCGGATTTACCGCCAAACTTCTTAAATTCAATAACGCCGACTCTCTTAAAATCGGCGTCGGCATGATGACGCGCGGCGAGGTTGCGCTCGTTGTCGCGCAAAAGGGACTTGCTGCAGGTCTTGTCAAAAGTAAATACTTTACGGCTGTGATTCTGCTCATTATCGTGTCATCTGTCGTTGTTCCGATAATTCTCAAGGCTATCTACTCTAAATATCCCGACGGAGATTATAAGGCTCTCGGCGGGAAAAAGATATTCAAGCTAAATAAATAAAAAGGGACCGAAAACGGTCCTTTTTGCTGACGGCGGAAGAAAACTGTTCTGAAACAGAAAATAAAAATAAAGGAATTTGAAAAATGTGGTTAGTTTTTGCCCTTGGATCGGCGTTTTTTGCAGGGATAACATCTATTCTTGCCAAATGCGGCATAAAAAAGACCGACTCTAATGTCGCCACAGCTATACGCACAGGTGTTGTGCTTGTTTTTTCCTGGCTTATGGCATGGGTTTCCGGCTCGGTTTCCACGCTGGGCGAGGTCGACGGCAAGGCGTGGCTGTTTCTCATTCTCTCGGGCTTTGCTACGGGCGCGTCCTGGCTCTGTTACTTCCGCGCTCTGCAAACGGGGGATATCAACAAGGTCGTTCCTATTGATAAATCAAGCACGGTACTCACTATACTTCTCGCGTTTTTCATACTCGGGGAGGATGTTTCATGGCAAAAGGCGGTTGCCACCGCGCTTATATCGCTCGGCACCTTTTTTATGATACAGAAAAAACCCGGCGAGGCAAGTCATCAAGGCAATAAATGGCTTATATATGCCGTTTTGTCTGCGGTTTTCGCCTCTCTTACGTCTATACTTGCAAAGGTGGGTATATCGGGCGTGGAGTCAAACCTCGGCACGGCGATACGCACCTGCGTTGTGCTTGTCATGGCTTGGGTAGTTGTCTTTGTGACGGGAAAAGGCAAAGAGGTTATGAAAACCGACAAAAAGGAGCTTGTGTTTATCTGCCTCTCGGGACTCGCCACGGGCGCGTCCTGGCTATGCTATTACAGAGCGCTTAAGGACGGAGAGGCGAGCGTCGTTGTGCCCATTGACAAGTTGAGCATACTTGTGACCGTCGCATTTTCTTTTGCGGTCTTTAAGGAAAAGCTCTCTTTGAAATCCGCTTTGGGACTTCTGCTTATCGTTATCGGCACCCTTGCGATGATAATATTTTAAGCAAACGAGAGTCGGACGCCGCCGTCTGAGGACTCGACTCTCGTCTGCTTAACGCTTACCAAACCGAAACCGATATAAGGAGCGGCTTGCGTCTTTGCTCGGAAAGAATATCCGTAAATCACAAAGCGGTAAATAAGCTTTATTCGGGAGCAAAAAAGCGGTCGCCGCATAGAGTTGATAAATCTGCGAACGGGCATATGGTTTTAACAAAAAAATCCGGAGTATACCGACTCCGGATTTTTATATGTTTTGTATATGGCTGTTCTTGTTTTTTTATAATTTGCAACAGCTTTTTTCTTTACATTCTGGCAGGATTAAAATATGATTTGTCAAGGTTTCGCAGAGCGAGCGTTTCGGCGATGTCTGAAGACTGAATATTCTCACGCTCGTTCAGGTCGGCGATTGTTCTTGCGACGCGCAGGATTCTGTCGTGTGCCCGGGGAGAGAGGGAGAGTTTGTCAAAGGCCTCTTTGAAAAGCGCTTCCGCCTCTTCGTCCAACTCACAGCAGACGCGTATCATTGCAGGCGTCATCTGCGCGTTGCAGGATATGTTAAACCCGTATTTTTCAAACCGTCTGCGTGAAAAATCCCTCGCACGGTTGACTCTTGCGCGTATGACGGCCGAGGGCTCGCCCGGTTTTCTCTCTGATATTTCCTTATATGTCATGGTTCTCATTTCCACCTGCAAATCTATTCTGTCGAGCAGAGGTCCGGAGATTCGCGACATGTATTTTATACGGGATTCTGTCGAGCATGTACACGCCTTTGTCGGGTGACCGAAGTATCCGCATTTGCAGGGATTCATCGCACATATTAAGGCTGTCTCTTATACACATCTCCGAGCCCACGAGACGCTACGCTATC
>CAMGCN010000072.1 GCA_946040935.1 uncultured Clostridia bacterium
TAAGAGACAGGGATTATGATATAATTTAATCTGTATAAATATATTTTGACTTACGGAGAAGAAAATGGGACTTATAAATGCGGTTTTCGGAACATATTCCGAAAGGCAAATAAAAAAGATAATGCCGATAGTAAATGAGATAGAGTCGCTCTCGCCGAAATATGCACAAATGAGCGACGGTGAGCTTCGCGCGCAGACAGATGTGCTTCGCTCGAGGCTGTCGTCGGGACAAACGCTTGACGATATACTCCCCGACGCTTTTGCTCTTGTTCGCGAGGCGGACGCGCGCGTACTCGGTAAAAGACCTTTTAAGGTACAGCTAATGGGAGGCATTATACTTCATCAGGGCCGAATAGCCGAGATGAAAACGGGCGAGGGTAAAACTCTTGTCGCCACCTTGCCTGCATATCTTAATGCGCTAAACGGAAAGGGCGTTCATATCGTAACGGTAAACGAATATCTTGCACGCGTGGGAAGCGAGGAAATGGGAAGAGTGTATAATTTCCTCGGCCTTTCCTGCGGACTTATCTGCCACGGACAGACAACCTCTCAAAAGCAGGAGGCTTATAATTCGGATATTACCTACGGTACGAATAACGAATTCGGATTTGACTATTTGCGCGACAATATGGTGCTTTACAAAGAGCGCATGGTACAGCGCGGACACGCGTTTGCGATAGTGGATGAGGTCGACTCAATACTTATTGACGAAGCGAGAACGCCGCTTATCATATCGGGAGAGGGTGAAAATTCTACTGCCGAATATGACCGTGCCGCCCGTTTTGTCTCGGGACTTCGCGAATTCAGGATAAAAGAACTTGACGATAAAGAGTATACAGAGGATGTGCGCGATACGGGCGATGCCGACTATATCGTCGACGAAAAGGCACGCACGGCGGTTCTCACCGCAAACGGCGTGGCAAAGGCGGAGGCATACTATAATGTCGAAAACTTTACGGAGCCGGAAAACTCCTCCCTGTATCACTATGTCACTCAGGCGATAAAGGCGCGCGGTGTTATGAAGCGCGATGTGGATTACGTGGTTAAGGACGCGCAGGTTCTTATAGTCGATTCTTTTACCGGCCGTATCATGCCCGGCAGAAGATACAACGACGGACTTCACCAAGCGATAGAAGCAAAAGAGGGCGTAAAGGTACAAAAGGAGTCAAAGACTCTTGCGTCCATAACATTTCAGAATTTTTTCCGTCTTTACGGCAAGCTTTCGGGTATGACGGGTACTGCTCTCACAGAGGAAAACGAATTCCGCGAGATTTATAAGCTCGATGTTGTCGAGATACCTACCAACATGCCCATGATAAGAAAAGACCATCATGATATTGTATACAAAACCGTTGCCGCGAAATATGACGCGATAGTTGAACAGGTGAAAGAGTGTCATGAAAAGGGACAGCCGGTTCTCGTCGGTACGGTATCCGTCGAGAAGTCGGAGGAGCTTTCAAAGAAGCTCGCCAAAAACGGCATAAAGCACACTGTGCTTAATGCAAAATACCATGACCGTGAAGCTGAAATCGTCGCTATGGCGGGTAAAGAGGGCACTGTAACGATAGCTACAAACATGGCCGGCCGAGGAACTGATATTATGCTCGGCGGAAATCCCGAGTTTATGGCAAAGCAGGAGATGCGGCGCCTCGAATATGACGAAGAGATGATAGGCGCGGCAGTCAGTACGGCACAGACAGACGACGGGGACGTCCTCGCGGCAAGAAAAGTATATAAGGACTTGTATGATAAATACAAGGTAGAAATAGAGCCCGAATATCAGAGGGTAAAGGAAGCGGGAGGACTTTTCATTATCGGCACCGAACGCCATGAGTCGCGCCGTATTGATAATCAGCTTCGCGGACGTTCGGGAAGACAGGGCGACCCGGGTGAGTCGAGATTCTATCTCTCCCTTCAGGATGATCTTATGCGCCTTTTCGGAAGTGAAAAGGTGCTCGCGATGGTCGACCGTCTCGGCCTGCCCGACGATCAGCCGATAGACGCGAAGATACTCTCAAATTCTATTGAGAGCGCACAAAAGCGGCTGGAGGATCAGAACTTCTCTCGCAGAAAACACGTTCTCGAATACGATGACGTAATGAACCAGCAGAGAATCATCATATACAACCAGCGCCGCGAGGTTCTCGACGGAGCGGATATACACGATAAGATCGTTGATATGATGTACGGCACTATCGACTCGTCGGTTGCACAGTTTACCGCGTCGGAAATTAAAGAGGAATGGAACTTCGAGGGCATACGTCAGGATTTGTCTCCTCTCTGTAAGGAAGATGACTTTAATTATAGCAGGGAAGAGCTTGAGTCTCTTGAGGCCGAGGACATAAAGGAACTTTTGCACACACGCTGCGACGAGCTGTACGAGGCAAAAGAAAAAATGTTCAAAGAGGCAGATATAGATATGCGAGAGGTGGAGAGAGTTGTTCTCTTGCGCTCGGTCGATACCCATTGGATGCAGCATATTGACGATATGGACGAGCTCAAGAGCGGTATAGGACTTAACGCCTACGCACAGAGAAACCCGATAAGCGAATACCGCATTTCAGGCGCGGATATGTTTGACGCCATGGTGGCGGATATACGTGATACTACCGTTCGTACTTTGTGGGGAGTAGTGCCCCGTCAGAATGTCGTTCAGCGTAAAGAGGTAGCCAAGGTTACATCAGAGGGTTTTGAGGGCGGAAAAGCCGAAAAGAAAAAGCCTGTAACCGTAAAGGCGGCGGCAAAGGTCGGCAGAAACGACCCGTGCCCCTGCGGAAGCGGCAAAAAGTACAAAAAGTGTTGCGGATTTAACGAGACAAGCGAAAAATAATGGGATTCGGAATACTTGTTATCGGGTACTTTATGCTTATCAACGTCCCTTTTCACGGCGTTGACCTGCCGCCCGATTTTTTGGGATATATATTGATTTTCGTTGCGCTTTGCAAACTCGGAAGCTATGAAAACAAGCTGAAATATGCAAAGCTTATGTGCCTTCCGCTCATAATTCTTTCGGGCGTTAAGCTGGTTTTGTCACTTCTTTCCGCTTTCGGAGTCGGGGAATATACCGCAGCTCAGAATATGGCCGAATACGCTGTAATTGCAATATTGCTTGTTTTTTACTTCTTACTGCTCTTGGGCATAAGAGACCTCGCAACAAGAGTCAAGCTTGAAAAAAACGCGCGTAAATCGGTGAGAAACCTCATTATCATAGTTATATTCTATGTCTACACTGTGATAGTAAATCTTTACTCGTTCGGTGTGATTCCGCAAAAGACGGGTATACAGCCGGGAGCGCTGATAGCGATACAGCAGCTTTTCGGTTATCTTGTGAGATTTCTTAATCTCATACAGTTTATATCCTGCTATATGTGGATATGCCTTGAGGGTGACGAAAATATGGACTCGCGCCAGAGCGCGCTTTCGCGATTTGTCCAAAGGATAAAAAAGGAGGATAAATAAATGGCAAAAGTCATAATCGGAATGTTGTTTCTCTTTAATCCTGTTTTCAGTATTATCGACTTTTTACCCGATTGTATAGGTTATTATCTCATATTTTCAGGACTGTCAAAACTCTCTGATCTTAATGTTCAGATAAATGAGGCCCGTTCGGGCTTTCAAAAGCTGTTCTACATAAACATCGGAAAGCTCGCCTGCGTCTTCCTGCTTCCCGCGGTTGACACTACATGGCGCCTTGTCTTCACTTTTTCCTTCATGGTTTTGGAGCTTATATTTTTCTTTGTCACCCTGCCGTCTTTCTTTGACGGGTTGTTCGGCTTGTCAACACGCTACGGAGGTGTTGAGAAAAATATAAAAAGCTCTGAAATTATAACGATGACATGGGTATTTTTCATCGCGAAAGAGGTTTTATCGCTTCTTCCGGAGCTTATGTGTCTTTTTGAATATACGGAAACGGGAACCGTAGAAGCATACACTGTTTTAACACCTGCGAACTACCGTGTGATACTCCATATTCTGAATGCCGTCGTTACCACGGTGCTCGGGGTAATATGGTATATCATGATGAAAAAATATCTCTCGTTCTATAAGAGTGAGGAATTTACTTCGGCGGTCGATGCGGCGTATAATGCAGAAATCGCGCAAAACGCTCAGCTTCTTACCTATCGTTCTATTAAGAGCCTGTGTGCGTTTTTCTCCTGCGGTGTGTTTTTTATCATCGGTATCTATGTAAACAATATAAACTTTATTCCCGACGCCGTCTTTGCACTGCTTGCGGCGATAGGGCTTATAAGTGTGAAAAAATTGTTTTACGATAAAGCAAGCGTGGCTTTGTGCTTCGCTTTCGGTGTTGCGGCTCTCGCACAGCTGATAATTTCTTCAATGTTTTTTGTAAACTATAATACCGCTGACTCAACTACCGGTTTCGCAGGCCTTATGATGATAGTGGTTGAAAGGGATATGACGGCAAAGGTGTTTTATGCCGCGGGTGCGGCATTGGCCGTTATCGAGATGGTGTTGCTTTCCGCCTTCACATTCAGATACTCCCGCGTGTTTGTAAGCATTTGCGAAAAATACGCGCTTCGCGATACAAACGGAAGCGTGCAAATTTCAGGCATGAATGATGAGATAATGAAAAATACGCGAAAAGCATTTGCGGCAGTTAAGGCAGTTTCGGTGCTTCTTGTGATAAGCTGTGCCTTGCAGCAGGCGCTTTATTTTACAATGCCCGTTTTGTGGATTCCCACTTTCTTTGTGTCTCTTGCATATGCCTTACTTGTTTCACGTGCAATTTCCTCTTTCAAAAAGAATATACAAGATAAGTTTATGATAGAGTAAACATAATGAAATTAAAGAATACAATGTTGGTTGTAACCGATATGGAAAGGTCTGTCGAGTTTTATAAAAAAGTCTTGGGACTTCATGTTATCATGGATTTTGGGGCAAACAAAACTTTGACGGGCGGGTTATGCTTACAGACGGAAAAAACATATAAAGATTTTATCGGTAAAGACAGAATCTCATTCGGCGGCGATAACTTTGAAATATATTTTGAAGATGAAAATATCGACAAATTAGAAAAGAAGCTGAAAGAGTTTGATATCGAATATGTCCATCCGATAAAAGAGCATCCATGGGGACAGCGAGTGATTCGCTTTTACGATCCCGACAAGCATATAATTGAAGTCGGAGAGAGCATAAAAGCTGTCTGTAAACGCTTTTCGGATAGCGGGATGACTCCCGAAGAAGTTGCAAAACGAATGGACGTGCCGATGAAGCTCGTAAAATCCTGTATAAAATAAAAAAGGACTGTATATGAGCGGTTTTCTTAAGGACGATTATCTCTAAAACTTAATAGGAATTTGCCACATAAGACAATACTACCCGAAGAAGAGTATAACAAAACTCTTTTTCGGGTAGTGATTTTTATGCAGTGATATTCTTTGCTGTGCAAAGAGTGATATGATTGCCTACGGCAACCGTGATATTGAAATCTGCACTTTCAGTGATATTTTATTCGCCCATAAAACTGCCGCAGGCAATATCACTCGCAGTAAGGCGAATAAAACCGGCCAAGTATCCTTATGGGTACTTGGCCTATACAGTTTCAATTTTATTTTGTTCTTTCTTTTACCGTTTCGGCGGTAATTATAACGGTTTTTATACTCGGATCGGACGGCACTTGGTACATCGTATCCTGCATAACCTCTTCCATTATCGCGCGAAGTCCTCTTGCTCCCGTTCCGCGCTCTATCGCGAGGTCGGCAATCTGTTCGAGGGCTTTGTCATCGAATTTAAGGGTGACGCCGTCCATTTCCATGAGCGCCGCAAACTGCTTGACGATAGAATTTTTCGGCTCTTTGAGTATTCGCACAAGAGCGTCCCTGTCAAGCCCTTCAAGAGGTACTATAACGGGGAGTCTTCCGACGAGTTCGGGAATAAGACCGAATTTAACAATGTCGTGGGAGTTGACGTCGCTGTATATGTTTTTCGCACGCTTTTCTTCCTTGGTCTTTATCTCGCTTTCAAAACCGATTGATTGGTTGCCTTTTCTCTTTTCTATAATGCTGTCAAGAGAGTCAAATGCTCCGCCGCATATAAAGAGAATGT
>CAMGCN010000073.1 GCA_946040935.1 uncultured Clostridia bacterium
CTCTCATGCAAGCGAGCTTGAGACTGTCAAGTATTTCATCGCCGTAGAAGAAGATGAAATAAAGCCCGACGGATATACGCCTTATTCTGAGTTAATAGCTAACGGTAAAAGCCTGTTTGACGGCGGAATGAAGGATATTCTTACCGTCGAGCAAAAAATGGATGAAATGTGCGCGCTGTTATTCACATCCGGCACTACGGGTACCAGTAAAGGAGTAATGCTCTCACAAAAAAATCTTGTTGCTGCTGCGAACGCATCGTGTGAAAGCGTTATATATGATAAAGATTACACGTTTCTGTCTGTCCTTCCTATGAATCATTCATATGAAGTGACCTGCGGACACATTGCGCTTACTAATCTCGGCTGTACCGATTATCTGAACGACAGTCTTAAATATACACTCAAAAATCTTAAAACCGTTAAGCCTGATTCGCTCGTACTTGTTCCCCTTTTCCTTGAAACAATGTACAAGGCTATGTGGAAAGAAATCGACAAGAAAGGTATGAGAAAAAAAGTTGAACTCGGCATGAAGGTCAGCAACGCTCTGCGCAAAGTAGGAATTGACATTCGCCGCAAGCTCTTCGGACAGATACTTGACGCCTTCGGCGGACGTCTGTCACAGATTATTTGCGGCGGCGCTCCCTTGTCTTCGAGAATTGTAAAAGACTTTGAGTCTTTGGGAATTATGATTCACGAGGGTTACGGAATTACCGAGTGTTCTCCGCTTCTTGCGGTAAACAGACCTTATGCTGTAAAGTACGGCTCTGTCGGCACTGCCGTTCCAAACTGCGTTGTGAAAATTGACAGTCCCGATGAAACAGGTACCGGAGAAATCGTTGCAAAGGGCGACAATATTATGCTCGGTTACTATAAAGATGAAGAGAGCACAAAGGAGGCCTTTACCGAAGACGGTTGGTTCAAAACAGGAGATCTCGGACGTATTGATGAGGACGGATATATTTATATTACCGGCAGAAAGAAAAACCTAATAATTCTTTCCAACGGAAAGAATGTATATCCCGAGGAAATAGAAGAACACCTCTATGAAAGCAAATATATTTGCGAATGCGTTGTTATTGCACGCAAAAGTCCAGAAGCGGGTGAAATTATCACTGCTGTAATTTACCCTAATATGGAGCTTTTTGAAGATAAGAGCGACGAGGAGATATACAATACGGTGAAAGATGATGTTGACAGAATCAACACAACTCTTCCCTCATTTAAGCAGGTACATCAAGTCGAAATTCGCAAAACCGAATTTGAAAAAACAACTACAAAAAAGATAAAAAGATTTATAATCAAGTGAGGATATCATGAAAGAAAAAGTTCTTAACATAATCGCTGAATCAGCTAATATCGACGTTTCGGAAATTACTCCCGATATGGAGTTTGTTAAAGATCTCGGTATTAATTCGGTAGAGTTTGCCGAACTCGTTTTTGAATGTGAAAATGAATTTAATGTTGAATTTGACGAGAAAAAGCTCAAAAAATTAATAAAGGTATCTGATTTATTTGACTATATTGACAGTTTAGGAATTACGGAGTAATCTAATCATGGAAAAAGGGATAACTTTTCTCCTTGTTACAGTTACAATATTCGTCGTTATCTATTTCACATATAAAATAATAAAAAATTTTAATTCACAAAAGATAATCGATGAGCTGTATGCTTCACGCAGACGTGATAAAATCTTTGTCATGCGTGTGCTTGACGCCGCATACGGCAGAAACAAGGTTATAAAAAACCCCACATTTCCTGTAAGAACGAGAAACGGTTTTGCAAAAAGCGCGAAATGCGACGTTATAATGGTATCCCGCGCAGGAATTACGGTAATTTCCATTCTGCCCTGCAAAGGCAAATTGAATAATCCTCTAAGCGAAGATTGGCAGGTACTCGATAAATACGGCAATGTATTTACCTATGAAAATCCTTTTTCTAAAAATCAATACGTAATTGAAGTTCTCAAAAGAATTTTACGTAACGACGGATTTATTAATATCGCCTTTCATTCTCTTGTTGTTCTCTCTGACGGAAGCGCAGTTATACCGAGATATACTTACGGCGATATGTGTTCGGAGAAAAATATGCTTGACGAGATACGTAATATCAACCTTGACAGACAATTAAAATTTGCCGAAGTGAAGGATGTGACTACTACTATTAAAAGAAGCATGATACTCGCACACAGAAACAAACAGCTCGCCTCGGCTGAAGAAGGACAAGATAAATCAAAATAAAAAGACCTAACAAGGTCTTTTTTATTTTGTTTTTCTGTTACGGTTTGATTTAGAATGTGAAATTCCTTTGTGATTGGAATTGATGTTATTTTTTTGAAAACCTGTTCCGCCCTTTCTCGGTTTAACAAGGCAATTTGGTGAAAACCCGATAAGGTCTTCCCTGTTGCACTTTTTCAGCGCTGCTATAACAATATCTTTGTTTTCAGGTTTGGAATATTGCAAAAGCGCACGCTGCATTTTCTTTTCCTCGTAGCTTTTCGGAACATATACTTTTTTGCCGTCAATAGGATTTATTCCCGTATAGAACATGCAGGTTGACGCAGTTCCCGGTGTTGGATAGAAGTCCTGCACCTGCTCCGGCATATAGCCCCAGCTTTTGAGGTATTGTGCGAGTTTTACCGCGTCTTTTAGGGTGGAACCGGGATGGCTGGACATAAGATACGGCACAATATACTGATTTTTACCGTATTCATCACATAGGGAAAAGTATTTATCCTTAAAACGCTCATAGCAGGAAATATGCGGTTTTCCCATTTTGTCGAGGACATTGTCGGAACAATGCTCGGGCGCCACCTTTAACTGACCGCTGACATTGTCACGAACGAGCTTTCTGAAAAACTCATCGCTTTTATCTGCGAGCATATAGTCAAATCTGATACCGCTTCTGATAAAGACCTTTTTAACCCTTGGAAGCTTTTCTATGCTCTTTATCAGCTCTACATATTCGCTTTCGTCGGCAATGAGATTTTTACACGGTTTCGGCGAGAGACATTTTTTATCTTTACATACACCGTATTTTAGCTGTTTTTCGCAGGCAGGATATCTGAAATTCGCCGTAGGGCCTCCCACATCGTGTATATATCCCTTAAAATCAGGCATTTGTGTAATAATCTCTGCTTCTTTTACACATGACTCTATACTGCGGGAACGTACTGTCCTTCCCTGATGAAAAGCGAGCGCACAGAAGTTACACGCCCCGAAACATCCGCGGTTGTGAGTGATAGAAAAACGAACTTCTTCTATTGCAGGTACTCCTCCGTATTTCTCATATGAAGGATGGTATCTTCTTGTATAAGGAAGCGAATAAACCTTGTCAAGCTCTTCCCTCTCGAGAGGCAGCATAGGAGGGTTTTGCACCAGCATTTTATTGTCATAATACTCTGTTATCGCTTTACCGCTTATAGCGTCCTGTTCTCTGTACTGAATTCCGAAGGCTTGAGCATATTTTTCCTTATCCGTTTTTAATTCGTCGTAGTCATAGCCCTTTATAAAGTCATAGTGAATAGTATCATCGCGGTCGGTAAGATAAACGGTACCGCGAACATCATGTATTTTTTTAATCGGTATTCCGCGTGAGAGCAGTTCAGCTAAGCGCAAAAGAATGTTCTCCCCCATACCGTAGGTGAGTATGTCGGCGCGTGAATCAACGAGTATGCTCCTGCGGACTTTATCGTCCCAATAATCGTAATGTGCAAAACGCCGAAGTGAAGCTTCGAGTCCGCCTAAAATTATCGGCACATCGCCGTATGCCTCGCGTATTCGGTTACAATATACTATAACTGCACGGTCGGGCCGCTTCCCTGCTTTGCCGCCGGGTGAATAATAATCATACGAGCGTTTTTTCTTGCTGACTGTATAGTGTGCAACCATAGAGTCGATATTTCCCGACGTCACGAGAAAACCGAGACGCGGCCTGCCAAACTCCTTAAACGCGTCACAGCTTTTATAGTCCGGCTGTGAAAGTATAGCAACCCTATACCCGGCGTTTTCAAGCACTCGCGATATTATTGCAACGCCAAAAGACGGATGATCAACATAAGCGTCGCCCGTAACATATACAAAGTCAGGGGCATCCCATCCGCGATTTTCCATATCTTCTCTGTTAATAGGTAAAAAATCGTTATACATTTTATTTCCTAATAAATACGGGCGGATAAATTCCGCCCGTATTCTTATTTTTCGTTTTCTACAAGCTGATATGCCTCGAGAATATCTCCGACTTTAATATCGTTGAATTTATCAAGGCCAATTCCGCATTCATAACCCTGTGCAACTTCGCGCGCATCATCCTTAAAGCGTTTGAGAGATGAGATTTTGTCTTCAAAAATGACTATTCCGTCGCGTACTACACGAATCATGGCATTTCTCATAATTTTACCGTCAAGGACATATGAGCCGGCTATAGTACCGACGCCGGGAACATGAATTGTCTGACGAACCTCGCTGTGACCGAGTATCTCTTCATGATATGTCGGTGAGAGCATACCCTTCATTGCGGCTTCTATCTGTTCGATACATTCGTAGATTATACGATATGTTCTGATTTCGACGCCTTGACGTTCAGCCGAGTCGGTCGCGCTCTTATCAGGTCTTACGTTAAATCCTATGATAATTGCATTTGACGCAGCGGCGAGCATTACGTCCCCTTCGGTGATACCGCCTACTGCCGCGTGAATTACTCTGACCTTAACTTCATCGTTTGAGAGCTTTTCAAGAGACTGTTTTACAGCTTCATAAGAGCCGACAACGTCAGCCTTGACTATAATATTAAGCTCTTTTACTCCGTCGTTAATCTGTGCAAACAAATCATCAAGCGACATTCTTGCGCCTGCAGTCTGCTGTTCCCTCTTTGCTTTTTCTTTTCTCTGATCGGCAAGCTCGCGCGCCATTTTTTCATCTTCAACAGCATTGAACTCATCACCCGAAACAGGAACTTCGGAAAGGCCTATTATCTCTACGGGAACGGAAGGACCTGCACTGCTTACTTTTTTGCAGGAGTGGTCGGTCATTGCTCTTACACGTCCGACAGCCGTACCTGCTATAACAATGTCACCTATTTTAAGAGTACCGTTCTGTACAAGTATAGTTGCGACAGGACCTCTGCCTTTATCGAGTTTCGCCTCAATAACTATACCTTTTGCACGTCTGTTGGAGTTGGCCTTGAGTTCTTTCATCTCTGCTACAAGAAGAATGTTCTCAAGCAAATTGTCAATGCCCATACCCGTAACAGCCGAAACAGGAACACAAATTACATCGCCGCCCCATTCTTCGGGTACAAGGTCGTATTTTGTGAGACTTTGTTTGATATTGTCAGGATTTGCTCCGACTTTATCCATTTTGTTAATAGCTACGATTATATCGACGCCTGCCGCTTTCGCGTGGTTTATCGCCTCCACCGTCTGTGGCATGATACCGTCATCAGCCGCGACAACAAGTACGGCAATATCCGTAGCCATAGCGCCGCGTGCTCTCATGGTAGTAAATGCTTCGTGTCCGGGCGTATCGAGGAAGGTAATATCTTTTCCGCTGACATTAACTCTATACGCACCTATGTGCTGTGTAATACCGCCTGCTTCTCCCTCTGTGACATTTGTGTGCCTGATAGCGTCAAGAAGTGATGTTTTTCCGTGGTCGACGTGTCCCATGACGCAAACGACAGGCGCGCGCGGCTTGAGCTCATCTTCAGAGTCATCCTCTGTATCAAACAGCTTTTCCTCAATAGAAACGGGAACGGCTTTTGATATCTGTGCTCCCATTTCGTCGCAAATAAGGAAAGCGGTATCGTAATCAATGTATTGATTAACATTTGCCATAACGCCGAGCATAATGAGCTTTTTAACGATTTCTCCTGCGTTAACTTTAAGCTGTGCGGCAAGATCGGATACGGCTATTTCATCACCGGCAACAACATGAAGAACTTCTTTTTTTGCATTTTCAATCATCTGGGCTCTTCGTTGTTTCTGAGCGGCGATTGATTCTTTGTCACGGTTTTTATCGTTCTTCTGGGGCTTTTTGTGAATTTTACGTTTGCTCGTGGCGCCCGTGGTG
>CAMGCN010000074.1 GCA_946040935.1 uncultured Clostridia bacterium
GGGAATAAAGTTCGGTGAGCAGGACTTTTTGGTAAAACGGGTGGAAAAGAATGTTAAAAACGTTTTGTACTGTTCTTACCATCAGTCGGTCGCGACTCTTAAGATGATATATTCCTCTCTCGGTGATTTGATAACAGGAAGATACGGACTCGAGGCGGTTTCGGGACCCGTCGGTATGACTACCGCGATAGGAGAGGTCGCAAATACGGGCGTCGTAAATCTCCTTCTCTTTGTCGCTATGATAACGGTAAATTTAGGGATATTTAATCTGCTTCCGTTTCCTGCGCTTGACGGCGGACGCATACTGTTTCTGATAATCGAGGCAATACGGAAAAAGCCCGTAAAGCCCGAGATAGAGGGAGCAATAAATTTTGCCGGGCTCGCACTTCTTTTATTCTTTTCAGTTTTTATAGCAATTAAGGACGTAATAGGACTGTTATGATAAATTATAATGAAATACGAAGAAAATCAAAGAAAATAAAAGTCGGTAATATATATATCGGCGGCGACGCACCCGTGGCGGTGCAGTCTATGCTTAATGTCGATACTCTTGATTTTGACTCGGTGTATAAACAGACCCTGGCGCTTGAGAGGGCGGGATGTGATGTCGTGCGCCTCACCGTGCCGACTCCCGAGCACGCAAATACCATATACCGCCTTAAAGAAAAAGGCGTTAAGGCGCCGCTTGTCGCAGATGTTCATTTCGACTTTAAAGCTGCACTTGAGGCTGCGGCGGCAGGTGCCGATAAGATACGCATCAACCCCGGAAATATCGGAGGCGAAGACCGCGTCGCGGCGGTAGTCAAGGTATGTAAAGAGCATAATATACCCATTAGAATAGGCGTAAATTCAGGTTCTCTTGAAAAGCAGGTGCTTGAAAAATACGGCTCACCGACAGCACAAGCTCTTGCCGAGAGCGCGATGTATCATGTTTCTCTGCTTGAAAAATACGATTTTGATAATATTATCGTCGCAATAAAATCTTCTGACGCCCGCACTATGATAGAGGCTAACCGAATACTTGCCGAAAGATGTGAATATCCGCTTCATCTCGGAGTTACCGAAGCGGGCGGAGCGCATATGGGAACTATAAAGAGCGCGGCAGGCATAGGCTCGCTTTTGTGCGACGGAATAGGCGATACTATTCGTGTTTCTCTTTCCGCCGATCCTACCCTTGAAGTAAAAGAGGGACGAAATATTCTTCGGGCGCTCGGAATGGAAAAAGGAGCGTTTGTCAATCTTACCGCGTGTCCTACATGCGGCAGGACCAGGGTTGATATAATATCCCTTGTCGACGAGTTTGAAAAACGGTGCGACAACGAGTGTCATCCGTCGCGTCCCGTACATGTAGCGATAATGGGCTGTGCGGTAAACGGTCCGGGCGAAGCGCGCGAAGCAGATATCGGCGTTGCGGGCGGAGCAGGCGAGGGGCTTTTGTTTAAGCACGGGAAGACAGTCGGCAAAATACCGGAAGATAAAATAATAGATACATTAATTTCGGAGATAAATAAACTCTGATGTCAAAAACATTAAAACAGCTTTTTATAAAATATAATCCATCGGGAAAATTTATTCGCGTGCTTGAAGAGGGCGAGGTTATTTCCGCACGCGTTGATAAAGAAAAAAAGTATATTGAGGTGACGGCGCATTTTCCCGAGATAGTAAATAAACCCACCCTTTACGATCTCGAAAAGGCGCTTTGCGAGGCATACGGCGTAAACCTTGTCAAAATACTTCCTAAATATGATTCGTCTGTATTCACTACCGACTATTTTCCGCAGGTTATCATGGAGGCGGAGAGAGTAGGTATAGTTTCTCGCGGTTTTTTCGACGGTTTTACATACCGCTTTGACGGAAATGTAATAAACGTCGAGGTTTCCTCAACAGACGGGGGCGTGCATATGCTCTCAGAGGCAAAAACGGGTGAAATTATTGCAAACATTATAAAGAGCGAGTTTTCGCTTGATTTTACCGTAAGAATAGAAAAAAACGATAAATTTGAGGAAGCATACGAGCGTATGCTTCGCGAGCAGAAGGAGGAGCTCTTAAAACAGCGGGAGAAGAGTTTTGCGGAAGCAAAGAAGATGGCACAGCCTGCGGAAGAGGAAAAACAGCTCGAGCATGTTTCCTCCCTCTCGGACAGTGAGGTTACGTTTTCATCGGAGGGAAGTGTCTACTCTTCGGGAAACTGCCGTTTTGATATTTCTTCGCCCGTTTTCATATACGGCAAAGAGTTCGAGATAGAGCCCGTACCTATACGCTCGCTCACCGAGCCAAAGACAAGCGTCACCGTTCTCGGACAAGTTGTTTGCGTTGAAGATAAGGTTACTCGAAAGGGCGACAAGACGATAATCAACATTTCACTTACCGACCACGACTCTTCCATAATGCTGAAAACACTTCTTGACAACGATTCGGCAAAGAGCGTGCTTTCCGCAATAAACGAAAAGAAATATAAAAAAGAAAAGGGAAAGACATCTGTCATTTTCTATGATACCGCGCTTGCGGTAAAGGGACGTCTTAAGAATGACGAATTTGATAATGAGCTGATTATAGCTCCCGATTCAATTGCGACGGTTGAACTTCTGAAGCGTGAGGATAAAGCTGAAAAAAAGAGAGTTGAGCTTCATTTACATACTAACCTCTCCCGTATGGACTCTACCATTTGGCCGGGTGACGCTATAACCAGCGCATGCAGGTGGGGAATGCCTGCCGTTGCGATAACCGACCACGGAAATGTCCAGGCATATCCCGAGGCGCAGGAATTTCAGAAGAAGACGGGCATGAAGGTCATTTACGGTATGGAGGCGTATTTTGTCGACGATACCGCGCGTGCCTTGTACGGTTCTGCTAACGCGCCCTTTGACGGAGAATATATTGTTTTTGATACCGAGACCACAGGCCTTTCGGTTTATACCTGCGCCCTTACCGAGATAGGCGCGGTGCTTGTCCGCGGAGGCGAAGTCGTCGACGAGTTCTGCACATATGTCGACCCCGGTATGCCTATTCCCGAAAAGATTACCGAGCTTACCGGAATAAATGATGAAATGGTAAAGGGAGCGCCCTCTGCGCGCGAGGCGGTAAAGAGTTTCCTCGAGTTTTGCGGCGACCGTATTCTTATCGCGCATAACGCAGGTTTTGATATCGGCTTTATACGCGCGGTATGCTCGGATAATAAAATTCCCTTTAATAATACTTATCTTGACACGGTGGCGCTTTCCCGTTATCTGAATCCCGAATTAAAAAAGCATAAGCTTGATGTTCTCGCTGATTACTACAAGCTGGGAGAATTTAATCATCACCGCGCCAGCGACGATGCGAAAATGCTCGCCGAGATTTTCTTTTGTATGGTAAATAAGCTGAACGAAGAGGGAATAAACGACTTTACCTCTATGGCAAACGCGATGTCCTCTTCGGGAGATCCCTTGAAATTACGGCCTAATCATATGATTATTCTCGTAAAGAACAAAGTCGGACTTAAAAATCTGTATAAGCTTGTGTCAAAGAGTTACCTTGAATACCTTCATAAAACACCCCGTATACCAAAAACAGTGCTAAACGAATACAGGGAAGGCCTTATTATCGGTTCGGCGTGTGTGTACGGCGAGCTGTATTCGGCAATTTTAGATAACCGTCCCTATTCCGACCTTATGAAGATCGCGGGGTATTATGATTATCTTGAAATTCAGCCTGACTGTAACAACATGTTTTTGGTGCGGGAAGGACGTGTAGACAGTGTTGAAAAACTGCACGATATTAACCGTCAGATTATAAAGCTCGGTGAAAAACTCGGAAAACCTGTCGTTGCCACCTGCGACGCCCATTTCCTTGAAAAGAGCGACGAGATTTACAGGAAAGTACTCATGTCGGTAAAGGGAATGGACGAGGAGGAAAGCGGCCTGTACTTCCGTACCACTGACGAGATGCTCGAGGAATTTGAGTATCTTGGTAAGGAAAAGGCGTATGAGGTTGTTGTAGAGAATACAAATCTCATAAACGATATGATAGAAAAGATTCAGCCTATTCCCGACGGTACCTTTACCCCGAAAATGGAGGGAGCTGAAGAGGACCTTCAGAATTTGTGCTGGACAAAAGCGCATGAGCTTTACGGTGAGAATTTGCCTCACGAAGTTGAGGACAGACTCTCAAGAGAACTTGATTCAATTATTAAACACGGATTTGCCGTTCTGTATATGATAGCGCAAAAGCTCGTTTCCTTCAGTGAAGGCCAGGGATATCTTGTCGGCTCGCGTGGCTCGGTGGGCTCGTCGTTTGTCGCGTCTATGGCGGGAATTTCAGAGGTAAACCCACTCCAACCTCACTACCGCTGTCCGAAATGTAAGTACAGCCGCTTTATATCCGACGGCTCGGTGGGCTCGGGCTTTGACCTTCCGCCGGAAAACTGCCCCGAATGCGGTACAGAGCTTGTTCGCGACGGTCATGACATACCCTTTGAGACATTCCTCGGCTTTTACGGTGATAAATCTCCTGATATCGACCTAAACTTTTCGGGGGATGTTCAGGGCAAGGTACATAAATATACCGAGGATTTGTTCGGCAAGGAAAACGTCTTCCGCGCAGGCACGTTGAGTACAGTCGCGCAGAAGACCGCATACGGCTTTGTGATGAAGTATTTAGACAGTAAGGGTATTCGCGTAAGTAAAGCCGAGATAAACCGACTTGTATATAACTGTATGTGCGTAAAGCGTACTACCGGACAGCATCCGGGCGGTATAGTCGTTATACCGAAGGAATATGAAGTTTACGACTTCACTCCTGTCGAGCACCCTGCCGACGATCCGAATACGGATATTATAACCACCCACTTTGCTTTCTCGTTTTTGCACGATACGATATTGAAGCTTGACGAGCTCGGCCACGATATTCCGACAAAATACAAAGTTCTCGAGCAATATACAAACACATCGGTGCTTGACGTTCCTATGAGCGATCCCGAGGTTATGGAGCTGTTTTTGTCTACAAAGTCGCTCGGCGTCAGTCCCGAGGATATCGGGTGCTCTGTCGGCACATACGGTATTCCCGAATTCGGAACGCATTTTGTTCAGCAGATGGTCGTTGAAACGAAGCCTAAAAATTTTTCAGACCTTTTGCAGATTTCGGGACTGTCTCACGGTACGGACGTATGGCTCGGAAATGCGCAGGAGCTTATTAAAAACAAGGTTTGTACCATATCCGAAGTTATCGGAACACGTGACAGTATCATGCTGTATCTCATTTATCACGGAGTAGAGAAGAGCATGGCTTTCAAGATAATGGAGGACGTGCGAAAAGGTAAAGGTCTTAAAGAGGAATACGAAAAAGCTATGCGGGAACAGAATATCCCCGAGTGGTATCTTGATTCCTGTAAAAAGATAAAATATATGTTCCCTAAGGCTCATGCGGCGGCTTACGTAATATCGGCGATTCGCCTTGGCTGGTATAAGGTCCATAAACCCTTGGAGTTTTACGCGGCGTATTTTACCGTTGCGCCCGGAGGCTTTGACGCCGAGATAGTTTTGCGAGGCAGAAACTATATCATGCAAACTGTCAAAGACATCGAGAAAAAGGGAGTTGACGCAACACAAAAGGAAAAGGAACAGCTTTCCGCCCTTCTTATAGCAAACGAATGTATGGCAAGAGGAATACAGTTCTTGCCAATCGACCTCTATAAATCGGACGCACATGCCTTCCTTCCCGAAAACGGCAATATACGTTTGCCTTTCTCGTCTCTTTCCGGCCTTGGAGAAGCGGCGGCGATAAAGATAATCGAGGAACGCAAAAACGGAGATTTCATCTCAAAAGAAGATTTGCTTCAGCGAACATCTATTTCAAAATCCGTTGTCGAGGTCCTGTCGATAAACGGAGTGCTTGATTCTTTGTCGGAAACAAACCAGATAACCTTTGATTTTTAATAAAAAAGCACCCATAGGGTGTTTTAGACCTGTCTCTTATAC
>CAMGCN010000075.1 GCA_946040935.1 uncultured Clostridia bacterium
CGCCGCCGACAGCGGTTTTCTTGTCCGTTCGTTTGACTATGTTCTTCAAATCCTCCGGCAAGCTGTTGTATAAAGCCCCGTTCAGCCATGTATACATGGTCGTTCCGACAAAGCTATATTCGTTTGTATCAAAGCTGTGCATAGCGCGGGCATTCATCATGCTGTTTTTCAAACCGAAGGTAATACCTGCTTTTCCTCCGTCAGTTAAGTCATCATGATTAAAGTCGTATATCTGAACCGTTACCGTTTCGCCTGTTGTGAGGGTGACGTTTTTCTCATCTCCGACGCTCCATACAGTCTCTGATACGCCTGCGTCTGACGCGAGGTCGATAGCCTCCCAAGAGTTTTCAGAGAGGGTTTCGCTGAGATTACCTACCGTGTCTGCATTTGAATTGACAGTTCCGTTTTTCAAAGTTGTTATCTTATCATTATCAATGAGCAGATTTCTCATACGGACGATAAGTATAGCCAACTGGTCGCGGGTAACCTCGCCCTGAGGTGCGAGTACTGTATTTCCTGACAAATCGACCGCTCCTGTTATAATGCCTTTGGATACTGCCCATATCATCGCGTCATCAGCGTAAGCGCTTATCTGGTCTTGGTCATCAAAATCGTCAAGGCAGGTTTCATCGACATCGCTGACATCGACGCCCTTATATTTGACATATCGGTAAATCAAAGTTACCAACTGCTCTCTCGTTATCGCGTTTTCCGTTCCGAATTCATTTGTATCTATCGGGAAGGCGATACTGTTTTCCGTAGCCCAGGATATTGCCTCGCTTACAGGATCGGAGTCGCCGTTTGCCTTATAAGTTTCCACATCGAAAAACTTGTTGTTACCGTATAAAGGAGATCCCTCAAAGCGATACAGCACATACGCCGCGATTGCGCGAGAGACGTCTTCGCTTGGCGAGAAGGTTGTTGTACTCGTTCCGCTCATATATCCGTAGTGACTGCACCTTGAGATATATTTGGAAATAACCGAGCCCTGTGTCACATCGGTATAATCTGCTTCTTCTATCCAACGGGCGTAGATATAATGGAATCCTTCTTTACTTACAGGCGTATCTTCATCTATGATATTGCCTGCGGCGTCTGCCCAACCGTCAAAATAATATCTTACTCCGTCAACCGAAACTACCTGCTCTTCGGGAACCGGGAAAGCGGGAGTTTGAGTTGTGTCGCCGGGCACATAGACATCGCCGTATGTTTCACCACGTGTAAAGGTTCTTAAATATGTCGAATCAGTTACACCGCCGTACTCGGGAAGGTCAACGAACGCCATCAGCTGCTCGTCGGGAAAATCCTCCGGGTGCATACTGGGAATTTTCTCCCATACGGGCGTCAGCCTTACGATATTTCCGCCGTTAGAATCATATGCCGTCAATACAGCCGAGGGAAGTATGAATGTGTCGCCCGGCTGGTAAACGGTCGTGGTACCGTTATAAGTATACGACCACCCTTTGAACCGATAGCTCGGACGCGTCGGTGTTTCGTCCGGTATTGTGATTCCGCTGTCCTGCTGTGATTCGGGAATTTCGTATATCACAGACAACGGCGGATTGTATGCCTGCGCGGAGTCGTCATCATCCGTACCTGTGCCAAATCTTACGACAAAGCAGTCCTCCGCCCATTTTGCGTACAAGGTCGTGTATGACGGACCTGAACAGGTCGATCCGGGAGCGTAGCTCACCTCTCCGTCGGATGTATCCGACCAACCCAAAAAGCTGTATCCTTGTCTTGTCGGCTCATTATTTGTTATTACAATCAAATAGTTTTCACCCAAACGCATTTGATCGCTCGGCGCGTTCTGCCCTCCGTTAGCATCGTAAACCACACTACCGAAAGGGCGTTCGCCTACGCCTGCTTCTTCAAAAATATAGGATCTGAAATCTAACAGAGTATCGGGATCTGTCGGTGAATACACAGTGCCGTCTCCGCCTTTAATCCGCCATCCCTGTAATATATAAGCTCCTATCGGAGTATATAAAGAGGATGCCGGAATTTTATTTTGATAAGAAAGAGTGTCGGTATAGTAAACCGTATCTGGCGTTATAGGGTCAAAGTGTGTTGTCTCGTAGGATAGCTTGCTGTACAATTCCTCCCAGTCTGCATAGAAATTCATCTTTCTTGTAATTACTAACGTACTTCCTGGCGTGTATTCGTTACCGTCGTTGTCAATCCAATTTGCGAGTTTATACCCGTCTTTTGCATATGCATTAAGAGTAATCGTCTTGCTTTGTCCGAAAATATGATATGTGAAGACATGCTCGCTGTCACCAGCCTCTATATCCCCTAAATAATACGCTATCAACACTCTCCACATTGCGTCCAATGTATGATTGCTATCAGAAACGATAGTATCTTCTGTAATTTGGCTTCCGTTTCTATACCATCCGTAAAATGTACAATCGCTTCTTGTTGCAGACGGCAAATCGGAATATTTTTGTCCTTTTACATAATATCTACTTTGAGTATTTGCCGTGCCGCCGTTTCCGTTAAAGGTTACCAATACGGTATCATTTATAACTCCGTTGAGTGCGGCGTATGCGTTCAAAAACGCACCGTTATTTCCGACTTTTCCCTGGAGCTCGCTGTATCCGCTTGCATAAGCGAGAAGCAAATGCTTTAATTGCGTTCCGGTAAGATCCGGACGTATACTTAAAATCAGCGCCGCAACTCCAGATACAAACGGAGCAGCATAAGAGGTTCCATTGGTATTCTTATAGCCGGAAGAAGCATACCATGTTGGAGCGGCAACGCATATACTCGTGCCCGGCGCAGCAATATCTACCGTTGCAGTACCGTAATTGGAACCTACTTCCGATCCGGCAGGCCATCCCCAGTCTTCCGCTTCAGCAAGCGCTGCACTGTTTGCTTTGCTTGCCGCCACGGAAATGATATTGTCAAAATCAAGACCTGAAGGCACATGTGATTTATTATCGGTATTTTTGTTGTCATTCCCCGCAGAACATACAATTAGGCCGTTGTAGTTCGACATTGCTGTCGCGTATGAATTAGTGGTTCCGTAATTGCCAAAACTGCAGTTTAATATAGGAATATTGTTATTTATCGCGTAATTCACCGCGCTCGTTACCGCGCTCGAAATATAGTTGCTTTTCTCCACATCCGGGTCTGTAACCTGAAGGGGGACAATCCCAACATCCCAGCATACGCCCGACACACCGGTGCTGTTATTTCCCTTGGCACCTATTACACTGGCAACCATCGTTCCGTGTGGTAAAATACTACCGTCAGCGCGATGTGCTTCGTCATCAGTTACAATATTATTGTTATTTATAAAGTCCCATGCCAGGTCCCAGCGCACATTTGCCGTCATATCAGGGTGATTTGCCAAGCCGGAATCAATGACACCAACCAGTACGGACGTGCTTCCTGTTGTAATATCCCACGCCTGAGGAGCGTTTATCATATTAAGTCCCCACTGATTACCTGCAGTATATTGCGGATCGTTCGGCGTTGTGGACAAGGGTGTTAATGAGCTGTCGTCAGAGCTTTCTCCCTCTTCCTGAAGCTCAGCCTCGCTATCATTCTCGGAAGGTTCTTCTGTGTCAGACAACAAATCCTCTTCCGATAAATCCGAAGACGGCTCGCCAGTCTCACCGGATAATTCCTCATCGTATCCGGATGCCTCCGTGCCTTCAGACAGGTCGGCTTCGCCAGCCAAATTTAATTCTTCGTTGCCTAAATCAGTAGGTGAAAAATAATAGTCAGGTTCAGCTGCAAGAACGAAATCAAGCTTTTCCAATTTGCGAATCGCTTTCAAGACTTCTTCTTTTCCCGTCTTTACCAAGTCGAGCTTAAGTACTTGCTTAAATTCCTCTTGATTTAAGTATTGCAAATCATCAGGATCGCTTTCAAAATAAGTAAGATCCTGAACGTTTTCAAGTGAAACTCCCTTAAACTGTTTTTTAGTAAAAAGTTTGTTGACTTTACTGTTGCTTTTATCGATAACAACTATAACGCAATCATCTGCAAAATCGTCATCTAATGTCGCCTGACAAATGATTTTTTTCGAATTATCATCGCTTTTTTCTGCTGCATATATGTATGTATTAACCGTTAACAGCATTGCTAAAGCCAACAGAGTAGATATTATTCTTTTCATCTTATGTTTCCTTTCTTTGAATCTTTTTACTTTTGAAATAGTCCCTCAAAATGTATGCGTTTATGCAGACATGAGGGATTTTTCGCGTGGTTTTCTTAACAAATTGATAGAATTAAACGAAGTTAGGCTCCTCTTTTTCCATAGTGTTAACCTCCTTCCTGTAAATTTAACGATTACAGCGTTCTGTGCAAAAACTCTTTATTTTTTCTGAAATCCCGGCAGATTTTTAACATGCCTTTTATACCCTTGCTGTACACATACGGTAATAAAAAAGATTAAATTACATAGTATTGCAAGGAGTAAGCTTTTCCATTCGATTCTTCGGCAGACCTTGCCGCCCCGAGCAAGGCCTTTTCTGACGATCAGAAACAGCCGGGTTTGTATTTCGTATAATAAAATTCGTTTGAAAGTCTTCCCTCTGCCAAGGCCAATGGCATAATTAATCGGGAAATCCTCCGGCGCTGAATCGTGATATAAATGATCTTACCTTCGGCTCGGCCGGCGCCTCGGTAAGCACTTTATTCGGCGGCTCGGTAGGCGCTTCAGCCTCAGCGGACAGAGGGCTTTCTTCCTTTGTCTCAAAGGCGCATACCGTTGTTACCGCGCATGCAACGACAACAACTGCCGCAATCACCGAAATAAATACTTTTTTCTTAAGGCGATTGTTTAAGATATTTTTCATCCTGTCTCCTTTCTGATTAAACGCGTTTTTCAGATTATTCTTATATGGTATTTTTAATTTAACACTTTTATTCATGATTGTCAATACTTGTCAGCATATTTTTGTATTAATTCTCCGTTATTGACAAAAATTACCTTTAGAAATTGTGCATTATTCCTAATAATCCTGTATGCTGAAAGCTTATTCTTTTGGCATTTTTCGGCAATTTTCTTTTTTTGCAAAAAAGAGTTTTGCATCAGAACAAAACTCTTTTTAATATCTTAAGCCGTAAATATACTTATAATTTCAACAAAAAGAGAGCCTTACGGCTCTCTTTTTGTTATTATTTTTGTTTACAAAAAACGAGACAAACGCCAAAAGCGTTTGTCTCATTGATTTGTCAATTTTTAGCCTGAACATAAAAACTTATAGTATCAATACCTCTCAAATCAGATTTATTCACTTCGATAGCTACACATTCATTCGTTATAGCAGTAGCATATGCATCAAGCGATGGTCTTTGAACAGGAGTCAAGAGGCTAACGCATAGTTCGTTTTCGCTTTTACTTAATTCCGTTATTTCAGCGCCACTCAAACGAACGCTGTATATTTGAGATACTAAAATCAATGCCTTTTCATTAAAGAAGGAGTCGTCATACTTTTCAATCAAATCTAAATTTGCTACCTCGCCCTGACCGTCGTATTTTTCTAAAGATAAATCATAGAAAAGCGACTGAATTTCATCCGTTGAGCGAGCAACACCAACAGCGATATATCTGTCATTATCGTATTCAGAACTGTTTATAATCGGAGCTTTTACACGATTTGTGTAACTCTTCTTTACCATACCCGACATTTCAGAAAATGCAGGCATGAAATCAACCGCAGTTCCTTCAAGCATGTAAGTCCTCGCCGTATAGGTGAAATGCACATCGGGCTCATCGGGAGTCTCTGTCGGCTCTTCTGTCGGCTCTTCTGTCGGTGCTTCTGTGGGCGCTTCAGTCGGAGTCTCAGTTGGTGCCTCAGTCGGAGCTTCGGTCGGCTCTTCTGTCGATGCCTCGATGGACGGCTGGATAACAGGTTCTGTGGGAACGGCAGTATTCTCTTCTTTTGCCGCAAAGACGCATACCGTTGTTATTATGCATGCCAAGACTACTG
>CAMGCN010000076.1 GCA_946040935.1 uncultured Clostridia bacterium
ATAAGAGACAGGTATTGTATAAAACGTTTTGAAATCAGAAAAGAAAAACGGCAAAAAAAGAAAAAATAATTTCATATTTTAATGTAAAAGATTTCAGCGTATTGGTAATTTTGCACAATTGCTTGTGGCAAAATTTGTTACAAACAGAGATTTGGCAGAAAATGCTTGGGAGCTGTTGACAATTTTGAATATTGGTGTTATATTAAATTGTACTCAAAAATAAGTATTATAAGAACTTAAAAAATTTATATAGTGTTTTTTCTTGACAGAATTTATTCAAAGTTTTTTAGACATCAACGGCGGCTTTGGCCGGAAAAGGCGCTACTTCTGTAAGTTGACTCCAAAAGCGTTTTACACGTACATCAGTCGCACTCCGCTCGCATATTTCTCATATAATGGAATAGACTTGTTATATATCGTGCAAAATTATTATACCTTATACAGTATTTAAGACAGATTATAAACAATCCGGAAATAACGAAAATTTTGTAAATTATTAAGATGAAAGCGGAATATAATATATAAAAACGCTTTCACTCAGAAAGGATATAAATATGAGAATAATTCTAAACAGGATCCTCAAGAAAAAAGTACTGATGCCGGTGATCGCGGCAATTGTTGTTGTGACATGTACAGTAACAACTGTATGCGTCATTGCGGCAAAAGAAGAAAATTCTCCGGCCGTTACTACAGAGCCTATTATCCAGCCGTCCACCGAGGCTCCGACAGAAGCGCCGACAGAAGAGCCGACTGAGGCACCGACCGAAGCACCGACCGAAGCGCCCACAGAAGCACCGACAGAAGAGCCGACTGAGGCTCCGACTGAGGCACCCACAGAAGCACCGACTGAACCGGAAGTACAGTTCACGTATGCCATAAGAGAGGATTCGCTTTCTGAAGGCTATTCTATTGATTATAACATTGGCCTTAATAGAGCGGTTACCAGGCCTACAAACGCAAAAGAAATTGATTATATGAGAGGCACGAACAGCAAGGGTGTTTCTGTCGCTGTTTTGTTAGGAGCGGCCCGCTCTGTTGATGAATTTCATACAGTTTTGTCAACATTGGAATATGACGAAGAGATTATCGCAAATTATAATGAATATTCTGATATTAAACATGAATACAGCGAATATATTAATAATACTCTTACGAACCAACCGGAAATTGAAAAATACGATGAAGAGTTTTTTAAAGAAAACGCTGTAATCGTAGTATTTAGTGGAAGATCCATTGACAGTGTATTAAAAAGCGGAGCTGAGCTTTGCATGAACTTCTTTACCCCCCCTCCAATACAAACACCCGGATATGCTTCCCCATTGATTTGCCTTACTAATTATTTCTCATATATGAAATGTTCCATTATCGAAATAAGTAAGGCTGATTTAGACGGAATTGATACTATCACTTATTATTTATCGGGAGATTAAAAAATCATATTTACTCATATACTCAAAAAGAAAGAGAGCCGAAAGGCTCTCTTTCTTTTGGCTATAACTTTATGTTACGGCTTTTTTGTCATTTTACTTTCTCTGCGATTTCTTTCATCGCCTTTGCGATAAATTCATCTGCCGGCATCTGACCTAAATCTTCGCCCTTGCGGCTTCTCACCGAAACAGTTCCTGCATCGGCTTCGTTTTGTCCTATGATAATCATGTAGGGCAGTTTTTCGAGCTGTGCTTCGCGAATCTTGTATCCTATTTTTTCGTTTCTGTCATCAACCTTGCAGCGCATACCGAGTGCACGGCACTTGTCTGCTATCTTGTGCGCGTATTCCGACTGAGCGTCGCCGATAGGTAAGAATCTCACCTGTTCGGGCGCCATCCACATGGGAAGCGCGCCTGCGTACTTTTCGATAAGCAGAGCGAGAGTTCTCTCGTAGCAGCCCATGCTCGTACGGTGCAGAATATAAGGGTACTTCTGCTGTCCGTCCGAATCGGTGTATTCCATGCCGAAGCGCTTTGCCAAGAGCATGTCTATCTGAATGGTAATGAGAGTGTCCTCTTTTCCGTAGACGTTCTTTATCTGTATGTCGAGTTTAGGTCCGTAGAATGCCGCCTCGTCGATGCCTATGGTGTAATCTATTTTAAGGTCATCGAGGATTTTACCCATGAGTGCCTGCGCTTCATCCCACTGTTCGGCGGTACCCTCGTACTTTGCCGTGTTGTTGGGGTCCCACTGTGAGAAGCGGAATGTGCAGTCGTCGATAAGTCCGAGCGTTTCGAGCATGTATTTTGCCAGCTCGAAGCAACCGCGGAACTCCTCCTCAAGCTGTTCGGGACGTATGATTAAGTGTCCTTCGGAAATAGTGAACTGTCTTACGCGGATAAGACCGTGCATTTCTCCCGAATCTTCGTTTCTGAAGAGAGTGGATGTTTCTCCCAGGCGCATGGGCAGATCGCGGTAAGAGCGCTTTCTGTTCAGGAATACCTGATACTGGAAAGGACATGTCATGGGGCGGAGTGCAAAGCACTCCTTCGTTTCGTCGTATGGGTCTCCAAGGACAAACATACCGTCAAGGTAGTGATCCCAGTGTCCGGATATTTTATAAAACTCTCTCTTCGCCATAAGAGGAGTTTTTGTGAGCAGATAACCGCGCTTTTCTTCTTCGTCCTCTACCCAACGCTGAAGAGTCTGTATGACTTTCGCACCCTTTGGTAAGAGAACGGGAAGTCCCTGACCTATCACGTCAACCGTGGTGAAATACTCGAGCTCACGGCCGAGCTTGTTGTGGTCGCGGCGTTTTGCCTCCTCTAACTGCTCAAGATGAGCTTTCAGCTCATCCTTTGTCGGGAACGCCGTGCCGTAAACTCGCTGAAGCTGTTTGTTCTTCGCGTCTCCCTCCCAGTATGCACCGGTGCATTGAGTGAGCTTGAGCGCCTTGACGGCACCTGTCGAAAACAGGTGAGGACCTGCACAGAGATCAACGAAATCTCCCTGTTTGTAGAAAGAAATCTCTTCTCCCTCAGGCACTCTGTCGATAAGAAGCACCTTGTAGGGCTCGTCCTTTTCTTCCATGAGCTTCTTTGCCTCGTCACGGCTCAGGGTAAAGCGTTCAATTCGCAGATTTTCTTTTACTATCTTTTTCATCTCGCTCTCGATGTTTGAGAGCATTTCCGAGCTAATCGGAACGGGCGAGTCAAAATCATAATAAAACCCGTTTTCTATCGCGGGGCCTATCGTCAGTTTTGTTTCGGGGTAGAGGCGTTTGACCGCCTGGGCGAGAATGTGGGAGGCGGTATGTCTGAACACCTTGCGGCCCTCTTCGTCTGCAAACGTTAGAGGAAGGAGGGTGCAATCGCACGAAATCTCTTCTGTAAGAGCGCACACCTTGCTGTCAATTTTGCACGCGATGACACTGCGGTCAATAAGACCTGCCTCCGAGAGTGCGTCATACGCAGAAAGCGGCGCGTCAAATGAAAATTCTTTGTTTGAAATTGTAACATTCATCTTTTTTCTCCTCAAAAACAAACACACCCCGAACATAACAATGTCCGGGGTGTGGAAAATACAAACTATCCGCACGGTTCCACCCGAGCTTTTAACTCTTACTATAGAATTGTGCCACGTAAGTGGTATCTTTACGTTGTACGCCGCGGACTTTCACCTAAAACCGCTCTCTTGTGGACAACCTCACGCAAAAACATGTCTTACGGGGTTATGTTAACACATTCTGACTGTTTTGTCAAGCGACCTTGACAAAAAAATTTGCGTTGTATATAATATACGCGATATGTTACACACAGGAGAAAATAAGTGAAAAAATACGCTTTCTTTATAGATATAGACGGAACGCTCGTCGACAAAAAACGTGAGGTAAATCCCGGAAATATTGCCGCAGTAAATGCGGCGCGCGAAGCCGGATGTAAAGTATTTATAAACACCGGACGAGGCAGAGCCTGCATTCCGAGCGAGATAAGAGCACTTCCTTGGGACGGCGTTATTTCAGGCTGCGGTTGTCTTCTTGACTATAACGGAGAAACCGTTTTTTCAAACTGTCCCGATTATCTTAAAATATATGAATACTTAAAGGAAGTTGAAAAGAACGGTGAGCGTTGCTTTTTAGAGGGCAACGATATGATTTTTCGCTTTAACTGCCCCGAAAGCGTAAAGAAAACCGACGAGATATTTGCAAGGTATAACGAGCTCGGCAGATTAAATTTAGATGATTGGACGCCTCTTTCCTGCGCCGAGGAAATACTCAAATACCCGGGTGTGCAAATACCCAAGTTCAATCTTGTGGGAAAATATGATAAAAGTGTGCTTGCCCGTTTTTCCCGGGACTACGACGGAGTTGTCGACGGTTATAAGTGTGAATTGTATACAAAAGGCGGAGGCAAAGCCGCCGCCATGATGTATGTTATGGAAAATATATTAACAGGGTATATCTGTGTCGCGCTCGGCGACGGTGTAAACGATGTTGACGCTCTCAAAGCGGCGGACTTTTCCGCTACGGTTAGCGGCGCCGCACCCGAGGTTATAAAAATGTGCGATTATGTATCTCCTCTCACAGCCGACGAGGGAGGAGTGGGAGATATAATAATGAAATTTATTAACCCCACAAAAGACTGAGAGAGGGAACTATCTGTTTTTTTCTTGAAATAACTCCCGGTAAGAACGCCTGTTTTTCTTTCGGATGGCAGGAAAAAGCCTGGGAGATTATATCGTCGTCACCGACAAACAGAATGTAAGAACCCTCTTTCAACATATCGGTAATAACGTAGATGAACAAGTCGTATTCCTTGTTCTTTTTTTCTTTCTCCATTTGTTTAAGGAATTCTTCTTTTCTCTCTATAAGCTTGTCGGCGTCCATGGTTACAGTCTGGCTTATACCCATAGAGTGTCCTGCTATAAGGAACTGCTTGAAGTCGGTTTTTAGTATGTCGGAAACGTCCTTGTCAAGTGACGAGGAGTAGAGGACGCGTCCCATTTCCTCTATAGTAACGGACGCTATTTTCGCCATACGGTTTGCCATATCAATGTCCCTTTGCGTGCATGTGGGAGATTTGAACATGACCGTGTCAGACAAAATCGCACAGCAGAGCAGTCCTGCTATTTTCGCGGTGGGCTGTATTCCGTTTTCCATATACATGGTTGAAACTATCGTAGATGTGCTTCCGACCGTTTCGTTTCTCACATTGACGGGAGACGAGGTCTGAACGTCGCCTAAACGGTGGTGATCTACTATCGCTATTATCTCGGCCTGGTCAAGTCCGGGAACAGACTGTGAAACTTCGTTGTGGTCAACAAGAACGACCTTTTTTCTTTTCGGACGTAATAAGTGAAAACGCGAGAGGGTGCCGCAAACTCTGTCGTTATCATCGAGTATGGGATAACTGCGGTGCCTCGTTGCAAGTACGGTGTTGCGAACATCGTCGATGTAATCGCTCAAATGAAAAGGACAGAGGTCGTCTGTTCGGCAAATGCGGGAGATCGGGATGGAGAGGAATATCATTCTCGCCGCACGGTAGGGTTCATATGGCGTGATTATAAACACGGTTTTGCATTTATTTTCTTCCGCGTATTTGCGGCATTCTTCGTCGAGCGCCGATTCGCAGAGCACAACGCAGGGGCAGTTTGCCTTCAGTGCCGAGATGATTACATCTGTGCTGTCGGCGGTTATGACTATGGATTTTTCGTCAAATATATATTCGCTTGCCTTGTTGGGCAGAGCGATTTTTACGTCGCCTGTAATGTTGTCTGCCGTTCCGATACCCTCGATTACCTTGCCGTCGAGGGCGGCGACAAGATTGAAAAGAGGTACGTCGTCTATTATCGGATTTTCTGCGTATTGAATATCATGTTCGGCAATGTAACCGGTCGAGAGCATGCCGAAAAGGGAATTATCATCATCTATAACGGGGAGGGCAGGGACTTTCTCTCTGTTTTTGAGCAGAGTCCATGCG